>JBFGLX010000175.1:0-7130 GCA_041575955.1 Thermoanaerobaculia bacterium | reverse complement strand
GCTGGTCACGGCCAAATCGATGCCGGAGACGTCGGAATCGTATGCGTTCCTGAAGAAGTTGGCTATGCTGCCGAGCAGCAGCTCGGGGTTCTGGACCCCCGCGGCCCGCAGGCGGGGGAGATCCGCGGCGGTGATGATGTTGTTCTGCAGCGCCAGCCGGTCGTCGATCTCGATGTTGTAGTAGTCGAGCGTGACGCTGGTCTTGGGCGATGGCGTGGCCACGAAGCCGACCGTGAAGCTGGTCGAGTCCTCGGGCTCGAGCGGGATGGCGCCCAGCGCCAGGGCGACCGGATGATCGACCGGATAGACGCCGCTGGGAATCAGGTTGCCGGCGGCATCGGCGCTGGTGGTGACGTTCAGGGTGTTTACCTGCCCCGGCGTCGGCGCCCGGAAGCCGCTGTTGGCGGTCGCCCGCAGGGCGAATCGGTCGGTGACGTCGAGGCGGCCGGAGAGCTTCCAGTCGAAGGTCGATCCGAACACGTCGTACTCCTCGAAGCGCACCGCCAGGCCGCCCGAGAAGCGCTCGGTCAGGTCCGCCTCCAGGTCGACGTAGCCGGCGTAGCTGTCGCTGCCGAAGCTGCCCGAGGATTCGACCGGGAAGCCCTGGAAGCCGTCGGAGCCGACGCCGAAGATCGCCGCCGTGGGCCCGGCCTCGATCGACGCGCGATCACCGGCGCCGATCTTGTAGGTCTCGTCCCGGTACTCGAAGCCGAAGGCCACGTTGAGCGGCGAGGGCAGAGAGCCGACGTCGAACAGCTTGACGAAATCGACGTTGAGGCTGGACTCCTCCTGGGTCAGCGTGCCCGGATTGAACTCGGTCGGCGACAACCGGCCGAGGCTCGGGTTGATGGTCTCCGAGATCAGGTACTCGACCTCGCTCTCCGCGAGCCGGCCCCGGGCGTCCCAGCTCAGGCCGCCGCCGGTCTCGCCCTTGACGCCGAACACCCATCCGAGATCGGTCAGGTCGGCGCCGAAGTTCGGGTTGTAGCCGCCCGGGAACAGCGTGAAGATGGGATTGCGCAGCACGAAGCCGCTCGGGCTGGAAGGATCCGCCACCAGGTAGTCGGCCGGGTTCCCTCCCCCCGCGATGATGTCGTTGACCAGAGCCTGCGGCGCCGGATCGGGCAGGAAATCTCCGTTGGCGTCGGCCTGCAGGGTGGTGCGGGCGGTGAACATGTGGATCGGATCGAGGACCGGCCCGCGATAGAAGAAGTCGGACAGGGTCTCGTTCTCGGCGTAGCTCAGGTGGGAGTAGATCTCGGTGTTGTCGTTGAGCTCCTTGCCGGCGTTGAGGAACAGCTTCCAGACCTCGACCTCGGGGTCGCCCCAGCGCTGCCCGAGGCCGTTGAGCGGCGTCTGGCTCGCGCCGACGATGCTGGCCACGAACGCGGCGTCGGGGCGCGCGACGCCACGCGACGTCTTGTCGGAGGTCGAGTACTCGAACGAAGCGTTCAGGAAGCCGCCCTCGCCCAGGCCGAAGCCGGCGTTGCCGCCGAAGGTGGTGCGCGCGCCGTCGCCGTCGAAGTACTCGCCGGTCTGCACCGAGAAGGAGAGTCCGTCGTCGGCGTCCTTCAGGATGACGTTGAGCACGCCGGCGATGGCATCGGAGCCGTACTGCGCCGAAGCGCCGTCGCGCAGGACCTCGATCCGCTGGATGGCGGCCGCCGGCAGGGTGGAGAAATCGACCGCCTGCGAGCCCTGGTTGACGGTGCCCAGCGGCGCCAGCTGCAGGTTGACCAGCGCCGAGCGGTGGCGCCGCGTGCCGTTGACCAGCACCAGGGTGTGGTCGGGCGAGAGGTTGCGCAGGGTCACCGGGCGGATGAAGGCCGTGCCGTCGGCGATCGGAAAGCGCTGGGTGTTGAACGAGGGCGCGATCCGGGCGAGACCGTCGGTCAGATCGAAGCTGGCCTGGTCGGTGATGGTCTCGGTGGGCAGCACGTCGACCGGCGATAGCGTCTGGGTCGGCACCAGGCCTTCCTTGCGCGTCCCCGTGACCACGATCTCCTCGCGGAAGCCGGCCTCCTCGGGCTCCTCGGCGGCCGCCTCTGCCGCCGCCGCTTCGGTGGCGGGCTCTTCGGCGGCCGGCTCGTCTTGCTGCGCCCAGGCGATCGCGGGCACGAGCGCGATCGCGACGATGCACGCCAGCACGGTTGAAGTTAGCGCAAGGCTCTTCGGATTCGTCATGGTGGCCCCCTTTTCTTGCTGCCCCGAGGTCAGGTTCTTGATCGGCATCGCGAACCGCCGGCCAGAATGCCGGCACAGGACTCCACGCGGTTCTGTCAACTCCAACTGGTCGCGAATTCTACACCAGCATGCCAATTGTCGGAATCCGTCGAGGGATTGTCGCCCCGGCGCGCCTCCTACCCAGATGAACGCCGGCCGGCAGTCAGCGGTGGCCCGAGTCCTGTATCGTTCTGTGCTCAGGAGGTTCCCATGTACGCGAGACCCCGCGAGAATCGAGAGCTCCGCGCTCCCTGGAAGGGGGCCGCGATCGGCCTGCTGCTGATCGCCGCCCTCCTGCCGCCGGCGGCCGCCGCGGCGCAGTCCGCCAGCTATCAAGACGCCACCGACGTCGTCGTCATCGAGGTGCCGGTGCACGTGACCCGGGGCGGCGAGACGGTGCGCGGGCTCGGCGAGGAGAGCTTCGAGCTGATCGTCGACGGCAAGAAGCAGAAGCTGCTGGATTTCGAGGTGATCGACCTTGCGAAGCTGACCGCGGCGCCGGCCGGCTCGCTGCCGGCGCCACCGGTGGTGGCGCGCCGCCACTTCCTGCTCCTGTTCGATCTCTCGTTCGCCGAGCCGGCGGGCGTCGTGAGGTCGCAGATCGCGGCGCGCGAGCTGGTCCTCGACGGGCTCCATCCGAGCGACCTGGTCGGCGTCGCCACCTACAGCGAGGCCGTGGGCGCCACCGTGGTTCTCGGCTTCACCTCCGACCGGCGGCAGATCGAGCTGGCGCTCGCCACGCTGGGCAACATCGAACCCGCCGAGAGGATCAAGGATCCGCTCGGGATCGTCCTGGCCGACCACAAGAAGATCATGGAGACCGGCGGCTTCCAGGAGGACCTGGCGCGGCCGACCCCGAAGCCCGAGAACCCAGAGCGCTCCAACGGCTACGAGACCGTGCTCTGGGCCAACGTCGATTACCTGAGGAACCTGCAGGACATGGGCACGATGAGCGGTATCGCGAGCCGCTCCAACGTCCGCAATCAGATCCTGGCGCTCACCAGCTCGTTCAGCGAGCTCGCCGACCACCTGGCGGCGGTGCAGGGACGCAAGCACGTCGTGCTGTTCTCCGAGGGGTTCGACAGCTCCAGCCTGCTGGGCACCGACGACACCCAGCGCGTGCAGGAGCTCAACGACGAAAGCGCTCTCGGCCAGTACTGGCGGATCGACTCTGACGAGCGCTACGGCGACCTGGGCACGCGCCAGGGCGTTTTCGACATGCTCGATCATTTCAAGCGCTGCGACTGCACCATCCAGGCGGTTCACACCGGTGGCCTGCGCGACGACACGAACTTCGACCGGCGCGCGGCCGGTGAGGACGCCCTGTTCGTGATGGCCGACCAGACCGGCGGCGAGCTCTATCGCAACTACAACGACCTGAGCGAGGCGATGGAGTCGATGCTCGAGCGCACCAGCGTGACCTACCTGCTCTCCTTTCAGCCGACCGACGCGCCGGAGCCCGGCAGGTTCTATCCGATACGGGTGAAGCTCAAGGGGGCGCCGAAGGGAGCCCGGCTGTCCCATCGCCTCGGCTACTACGCGCCCAAGCCCTACGGCGCGCTCTCGGCCGAGGAGCGGCGCTTCGAGACCCTCGAGCTGATGATGGAGGGACGCGAGGGCGGCGCGATCGACGCTTCGCTGCTGGCCGTGCCGTTCAAGGCTACCGGGGGCAAGGCCGACGTGCTGATGCTGCTGGAGATCGAAGGCTATTCGCTCCTGCGCGGGCATCAGGGGTCGGTGGTGCCGACCGAGATCTTCGCCTATGCGCTCGATCCGGAGGGCGCGGTCGCCGACTTCCTGGGCCAGGCGATCGAGCTCGACCTCGAGAAGGTGCGCGCCGCGCTCGACAGCCGCGGCTTCAAGTTCCTGGGCCATCTGGAGCTCGAGCCGGGCAGCTACGAAGTGCGGGTCCTGGTGCGCAACGCGTTGACCGGCGCCACCGGCATGCGGGTGGAACGGATCGAGGTGCCGGCGTTCGCGCCGGCGGAGGCGGCGCTGCTGCCGCCGCTCTTCATCGAGCCGGAGGGGACCTGGCTGATCGGTCAGGAGCAGAGCGCCGACGGCGCCGGCAAGGCCTATCCCCTCACCCTCGGCCGGCAGAATCTGGTGCCGTCCGCGCGACCCTATCTGCCCGCCGACGCCCGGGTGCCGGTGCTGCTGGTCGGCCACAACCTGGACAGCGGCCCTCTGACCGGCGGCGGCCGGCTGGTGCCGGTGGACGGCGGTGACGCCCTCGACGTGCAGGTGACCGTCCAGAGCCGCTCGGAGCTCGGGGTGGCCGGCATCGAGCGCCTGGCGGCGACGATCGGCCCGGGTGGCGCGCCACCCGGCCAGTACCGCCTGGAGGTGACCCTCCGGGCGGCCGAGACCGGCGCGACCGTGACCAGCGAGATTCCGGTGCGGATCTACTGAGGCAATCCGCCGCGTGGGGTTCATCTTGCGGGCGCGCCCGGGGGTCGTCTTGCGTCTGCTGCTCGCCGTCGCGGCCGCGGGCTGCGCCGAGCCCGAGACGGCGCTGCCGCTCGGGCCGCTCCTGGGCCAGGGCGGCTTCGTTCCCCGGCAAGGGGTCGCGGCGCTGGGCGCCGTCGAGCGCGGGCGCGGCCAGCCGGCCTTCTGGCTGCCGCAGCCGGCGCTGCCGGTCGACGGCTGGGGCCGCGCCCTGCGCGGCTGGCGCCCCGTGGGCGCTCGCTCGACGCTCGACCTCTGGTCGTGGCACGCGGACGCGACCGACCTGATCTTCGAGCTCCGGCGCCGGCGGAGCTCCGCAGCGCTCCGGGTGAGCGCCTGGGTCAACGGCTCGCCGGTCGGCAGCACGGCGCTCGGCTCCGGCCGCACGCGCGCCCGTCACCCGCTGCCACCCGGGGTCCTGCGGGCGGTCAATCGCGTCGAGCTCCGCTTCGAGCCGCCCGTCGGTCAGCCGGAGCTCGGCGCGGGCGAGCTGGCGCTGACGCGGATCGGACTCGGGTCTCGCGGAGCGCCCCGCGGCGGGCGGCCGGAGAGCGAGCGGCGCGCCTCGGTCGAGGCCGAAGATAGCCGGATCACCTTCTCGACCTCCGGCGTCTACGTGCTGCCGCTGGCGATCCCCGCCGGGGCCCTGGAGCTCGGGTACGAGGCCCGGGGAGCCGGTGGCGGCGCCGGCGGCTCGGAGCTGCGGCTCTGGGCCGTCGACGCGGAGGGCCGCCGGCACGACCTCGCTCCGATTGCCGGCGAGCCTGGCGCCGGCCCGGGGGGCTGGGCTGCGGGCGCCGCGAATGTCGAGCGGCTGCGGGGCAGCGAGGTCTTTCTCGGGATCGAGGCCGAGCTTGCGGAGGCCGGCGGGCAGCTCGCGATTCGCGGACTCCAACTGCGTCTCGCGCGGGCGCCCCGGCGATCGCCGCCGGCCGCGACCCGAACCGCCCCAGCACCGCCGCCCGACGTCGTCCTGATCGTGCTCGACGCCGCGCGCGCCGACCGCTTCGACGGCCGCTACCACCGCGAGCTGACCCCCAACCTCGATCGCATCGCGCCCGAGAGCGTGGCGTTCGAGCATGCCTACTCGGGCTGTCCCAACACGATCTGCTCGATCCCCGACCTGATCACCGGCAGGTCGTTCATCGACCTCGGCGGCGTCTTCGACGGCGTCGAGCTGAGCGACGAGGTCGTGACCCTGGCGGAGTCCCTCGGCGGCGCCGGCTACCGCGCCGTCGGCCTCTCCGCCAACCCCAACAACTCGGCGGCGCGCAACGAGGATCAGGGCTTCGACGACTGGCGGGAGCTGTGGGGGCGCCGCGCCCACCGGGACGCGCTGGCGATGTCGGAGCTGGCGGCCGGGATCATCGCGGCCCAGCCGCCGGGCCAGCCGCTCTTCCTCCAGCTTCACTACCTGCCGCCCCACCAGCCGTACGCGCCCGCCCCCGAGTTCGACCTGTACACCGATCCCGACTATCGGGGACCGGTCGGGCCGGGCGTGCCGGTCGAGTCGTCCGAGTCGGGCCGGGCGCAGCTCGCGCCGGCGGATCTCGAGCAGCTGATCGCGCTCTACGACGGCAACGTCCGGTTCGCCGACGCGGCGGTCGGCCGGGTCATCGAGGCCCTGCGCTCGGCGGGCCGCTGGCCCAACACGCTGCTGGTCGTGACCTCCGACCATGGCGAGGCGTTTTTCGAGCACGGCCACCACGGCCACAACTCGACGCTGTTCGACGAGATGCTGCACGTGCCGCTGATCGTCCGCCTGCCGGGCGGGGAGGTGCCGGACGGGATCGAGACCGACCGGCTGGCCACGCTCGCGGACGTGGTGCCGACCGTGCTGGGCCACCTGGGACTCGAGCCGGCGCCCGAGGTCGACGGCATCGATCTGCTCGACCGGCGCCCCGACCGGCGCCACCGGGTCCTCTACCACCGCACGAACCACCGGCGCCCGCTCCTGGCGGCGCGCAGCCGCGCGTGGAAGCTCATCGTGCGCCCGGCCCTGGGCGAACGGATGCTCTTCGACCTCTCCGCCGATCCGGGAGAGCGCCTCAACCTGGCCGCGGAGCGGCCGTGGATGTACACCGGTCTGGCGCTGCTCTTGCGGCGGCGGCTCGAGGCGGCGGCCGGTCGAGCGCTCGAGTCGATCCCGGTCGAGCTCGGGGCAGACGAGCGGGCGGTCCTAGAATCGCTGGGCTACGTCGACTAGCTAGCCGGAACTCCGGAAATGACCGAGCCTGCCGCGCTTCGCTCCGCTCCGCCGAGCACCGGCGCCGGGCGCCTCGACGGCCCCGGGCTCTGGTACGCGCTCGGCGCCTACGTCCTGTGGGGCCTCCTGCCGGTCTACTGGAAGAGCCTCCAGGCGGTGCCGGCGTTCGAGATCCTGCTCCACCGGATGGTCTGGTCGCTGCTCTTTCTGGCCCTGGTGCTGCTCGCGAGCGGGCGCTGGCGGGGGCTCGGCG
>JBFGLX010000174.1:0-7133 GCA_041575955.1 Thermoanaerobaculia bacterium | reverse complement strand
GCATGGTCTACCTGCCGCCGTCGCTGGCCGAGCCGGGAACGCCGATCGAGATCCAGGTTCGCAAGCGGCGGCTGGCGGCCCGCGTGGTCGAGCTGCCGTTCTACCGCCGGGCCGATTGAGACTCGAGCGACAACGAAAGGGAGAGAGATGTATCCGACCGACAGGCTGTACTCGCGGGATCACGAGTGGATCCGGATAGAAGGCGACGTCGGCACCGTGGGCATCACGACGTTCGCCCAGGATGAGCTGGGGGAGGTGGTGTACGTCGAGCTGCCCGAGGTCGGGCAGAGCTACGACACCGGCGAGGAGATCGGAACGATCGAGTCGGTCAAGGCGGTCGCCGAGGTCTACACGCCGGTGAGCGGCGAGGTGATCGCGGCCAACGAGGTCCTCGACAGCGAGCCGGACCTGATCAACAGCAGTCCTCACGACGACGGCTGGCTGTTCAAGATCAGGCTGGAGGGAGAGGCCGATCTCGACAGCCTGATGGACGCCGGCGGCTACCAGAGGTTCCTCGAGGAGGAGACTTCCTAGCCCGGCGGGCGGCATCTCATGCGCCTCGAGCCGATCCTGTTCGGGATCTTCACTCTGTTCTGGCTGCTGGCGATCCTCGTGCTCGCGGTCGGCAGGTCGCTCGACAGCCCGCTGCCGATCAGCCTCTACCACCTCTACGGCCTGGCGGTCGTCGGCGGCTGGCTGAGCGGCAACGTCTACGTCCAGCGGACGTCTCGAATCCCCCGGGGCTCGCGCCTCCGTTCGCTGCTGGTCTACCTGCTCGGACCGCCCGGCCTCCTCTTCCTGACCCACGGCCTGACCTCGGTCGAGAGCCAGGCCCGGGTGCCGATGGCGCCGGTCTACGCGTTCGGCATCTACCTCATCTTCTTCATGGTGCCGGTGAGCTTCCGGCGCGAGAGATGAGCATGGCGTCGCCGTACGAGTAGAAGCGGTAGCCGGCGTCGATCGCCTCGCGGTAGGCCTCCAGGATGCGCTCGCGGCCGGCGAACGCGCTCACCAGGATCAGCAGGCTCGAGCGGGGCAGGTGGAAGTTGGTGAGCAGCCGATCGACGACCTGGAAGCGGAAGCCCGGCCGGATGAAGAGATCCGTCGAGCCCGGCCCCGCCGCCAAGGTGCCACCCTTTTCGATCGCCGCCGCCTCGAGCGCGCGCACGACCGTGGTGCCGACTGCGACCACCCGCCCGCCACCGGCGCGCGTGGCGCGCAGGGCGTCGGCGGTCGCCGTCGGGATCTCGTAGCTCTCGCGGTCCATCACGTGCTCGTGTACCAGCTCGGCGGTGATCGGCTTGAAGGTGCCGATGCCGACGCGCAGGGTCACCGCGGCGACGCCGACGCCGCGAGCCCGGATCCGCTCGAGGATCTCCTCGGTGAAGTGCAGGCCCGCCGTGGGCGCGGCGATCGACCCGGGCTGGCGCGCGTAGACCGTCTGGTAGCTGGTGCGGTCGGCGGGCTCGTCGGCGCGCTTGATGTAGGGCGGCAGTGGCACGTGGCCGATCGAGTCGAGGTGCGGCTCGATCTCCTCGGCGAAGCGGATCCGGAACAGCCCGCCGCGGGCGCGCCCCTCGACCGCGGCCTCGAGCCCGCCGTCGAGCTCGATCACCGTGCCCGGCCTCGCGCGCCGTCCGGGGCGCGCCAGGCAGAGCCACTCGCAGGCGCCCGTCTTCGTGGTCAGCAGCAGCTCGACCCGGCCGCCGGTCTCGCGGCGGCGGCCGAACAGCCGCGCCGGAATCACCCGGGTGTCGTTGACCACCAGGAGATCGCCCGCCCCCAGCAGGGCCGGCAGATCGGCGATCCGGCCGTGACGCTCGGGCCCGCTCCGGTCGGGGCAGAAGAGCCGGCTCTCGCCCCGCGCCACCGGGCGCTCGGCGATGCGGTCGGCCGGCAGGTCGAAATCGAAGTCCGAGGTGAGCATGCCGCCTCAGCGCGAGCGCGGGTCGAGCCACGCCCGCAGACCGTCGCCGACCAGGTGGAATCCGATCACGGTAACGGCGACCGCCAGGCCCGGAAAGGCGGCGACCCACCAGGCGGTCACCAGGACGTCGCTCCCCTGGGCGATCATGTTGCCCCAGGTCGGGTTCGGTGGCGGCACGCCCAGGCCGAGGAAGGAGAGGCTCGCCTCGACCAGGATGATGTCGCCGACCCGCAGCGCGGTGTAGGCGATGACCGGCGTCAGCGCGTTGGGGAGCAGGTGGCGCAGGAGGATGCGCCCCGGCGACGCGCCCACGGCGCCGGCGGCGAGCACGAAGTCCCGCTGCCGCAGGGTCAGGAACTCCGCGCGGATCAGGCGCGCGGTGCCCATCCAGCCGGTAGCCGCGAGGATCACGACAATGGTCCAGGCCGACGCCTCGAAGACCGCCGCGAGGGCGATCACGAGGAACAGGGTGGGGAAGGCGAGCAGCGCGTCGGTGAAGCGCATCAGCAGCGTATCGATCGCGCCGCCGGCGACCGCCGCGACGCCGCCGATCAGCAGCCCGAGCAGGAGGGCCAGGGCCGCCGCGACCGTGCCGATCCCGAGCGAGATGCGGGCGCCGTGGAGCACCCGGCTCAGCACGTCGCGGCCGAAGCGGTCGGTTCCGAGCGGAAACCAGCGCCTCTCGACCGCCCCCGCCGGGTCGCTCTCGGCCAGCTCCGCTGCCGGGATCAGGCGGCGCACGCCGAGGCGCTCGAGCTCGACGCCGGTGGCCGTCACCTCGGCGCCCGCCGCCAGCAGCGACGATCCGTCCGCCAGCCGCACCTCGACTCTGGCGCTGCCGGGAGGCAGGAAGCGGCCGGCGACGGGATCGCGCGCCTCGATCGGATCGGCCGGCGACAGGGGACCGGCGGCGACCGCGACCAGGCCGAGCGCGGCCAGGAGGGCGCCGCCCCAGCCGAGCAAGCGCCGGTCCCCCCTCATGGCGCGTCCCCACGCCGCACCCGGGGATCGGCCGCGGCCAGCAGCAGGTCGGCGATCAGGCTGCCGACGATGACGAACAGGGCCGAGAGCGCGGTCGCGGCCATCAGCACCGGATAGTCGCGGGCGCCGATCGCCTCCCAGGTCAAGCGTCCCATACCGGGCCAGGCGAAGACCCTCTCGACCACCAGGGCGCCGCCGACCAGGAACGGCAGCGACAGCCCGAACAGCTGGGTCAGCGGCGCCAGCGCGTTGCGCAGCGCGTGCACCCAGAGCACGCTCCGCTCCCGGACGCCCTTCGCCCGCGCGGTGCGCACGTAATCCTGGCGCAGCACGTCGACCAGGCTGCCGCGCAGCAGTCGAACGACGCTGCCGAGGGTCGCCAGCCCGAGCACCAGCGCCGGCAGCGCGAGGTGGTGAGCCCGGTCGAGCCCGCGCGCCAGCAGCCCGAGCTGGCCGCTGTCGAGGCTGTGGGTGTGACCGGGCGGGAAGATCGGCAGGGTGTGGCTCAAGAGCAGGATCGCCATCAGCCCCAGCCAGAACGACGGCACCGAGTAGAGCACCACCGAGGCGACGCGGATCAGGTGATCCCGGAGCCCCTCGGCGTGTCGGGCGGCGGTGACGCCGAGCAGCAGGCCGAAGGTGAACTGGACGAGGAGAGCCGCCGCGCTGAGCAGCAGGGTGGGCGGGCCGTGCAGCGCGAGCAGCTCGCTGACCGGCCGTTTCGCCGAGGGCGAAACACCCCAGTTCCAGTGCAGGACGACGGCGCCGAGCCAGGCCGCGTAGCGCTCGGGCAGCGGCCGGTCGAGGCCATAGAGCGCCTCGAGCTCGGCGGCGTATCCGGCCGGCACCCGGGGGTCGAGGTAGACCCCTCCCGGCCCTCCCGGCGCCAGCTGGATGACGAAGAAGGTCAGCGTCAGGACGAGGAAAATCAGGACGACGGACGTGGCCAGGCGCCGCAGCACGAACACTCTGGCGCGAATGCTATCCTCGATGGATGCCCCCGGGCGGCTCCGCGCGGTTCTCCGGCTCTCGCCGACTCCTGGTCGCCTCGATCGTGCTGGGCGCCTTCGTCCTGGTCGATCTCGGCCTGCTCGGCTGGCTGATCTTCCGCTCGCTGTCGAAGCGCGAGGTCGAGCGGATCCTGCTCGAGACCCGGCGCGAGGCGGAGGAGGTCGCCGAGCAGCTGGCCGGCACCGCGACCGAGGATGGGCAGGACCTCTACACCCTGATCGCGGTCGAGCGCGAGAAGCAGACCTACATCGACGCCATCCTGCAGAAGCGCGAGATCATCCAGAATCTCGAGATCCGAAACGCCGACGGTCACCTGGTCTTCCGGGCGCTGGGCGAGCGCTTCGACCCGCCGCAGGGAACGATCGACACCACCGGCATCGAGGCTCCGGAGCTGCCTCGCCGGCTCGAGACCGAAACCGTCGAGAAGTCCGAGACGGTCAACTACGACATGGAGATTCCGATCGGCGATCTCGGCATCCTCCACATCGGCATCAGCCGCGTCGAGCTCCAGCAGCGGGTCGAGGTGCTGCGCGGCGAGCTGGTGCGCCAGACCTCGTGGCTGGGCGCGGTCACGGTGGTCGTGCTGCTGATCGCGTACCTGACCATCTGGTGGCTCTGGCGGCGCGGCCGCGATCTCGAGGAGCAGGCCGTCGAGGCCGAGCGCATGGCCTACATCGGCACCCTCGCCTCGGGGCTGGCGCACGAGATCCGCAATCCGCTCAACTCGCTCAACCTGAACATGCAGATGCTCGAAGAGGAGTCCGCGCGGCCGCTCAGCGGGTCGTCGCGGAGCAAGCTGTTCGCCGTCACCCAGCAGGAGATCCGCCGGCTCGAGCGCCTGGTGACCGACTTCCTGTCCTACGCCAAGCCGCGGCCGCTCGACATGGAAGAGCTGCCGGCCGTCGATCTCCTGAGGCGCTGCGGCGACCTGCTCGCCGCCGAGTTCGAGACCCGCGGCGCGCGCATCGTCGTCGAGGATCTCAGCGCCGGCGGGCGGGTGCGGGTCGATCCGGCCCAGCTCTCCCAGCTGCTGCTCAATCTGGCGCAGAACGCGCTCGCCGCCACCGAGGAGAGCGGCCGGCCGCCGCGCATCACGCTGACCGCCCGGGCCACGGAGGGCGCGGTCTGCCTGGAGGTCGAGGACAACGGCGTCGGCATCCCGGCCGCCGAGTCCGAGAAGATCTTCGACCTCTTCTATTCCACCCGCAAGGGCGGCACCGGCCTCGGCCTGGCGGTCGTCCGGCGGATCGCAGCCGACCACGGCGGCACGATCGAGGTGGAGAGCACGGTCGGCGTCGGCACGCGGGTGCGGGTCACGCTGCCGCGGGCCGATGAGACCGAGCGGCGCGTCGAGAGATACGGTGACGGTCTGCTCATCTCTTCGTCGCCGTCCCCTTCATCGGTGAAGAGGTAGGGGAGCCGTCGCCGTTTACGGCGGCGCCGCTTCGACCAGATCTTCGTAGTCCTGCTGGCTCAGGAAGCTGTCGACGTCGTCGTTGCCGCAGACCTCGCAGATCGCCTCGGTGGCCTTCCCGTCGCTCCACTCGAAGACGTAGGTCGGGGATTCGCACTCGACACAGATCATGAACTCGGGCTCGCTCATCGGCCACCAGTATAGGCAGCCGCACGCGCACGGCTTGTGAAATCTCCCGCAGCGACCTTGTCGGAGGGGTAGTGGCTGAATCAGATTCAGCCACTACCGCCGGAGGCCGTCGATTGACCCTGTCGCTCGTTTCGTGCTACCTTCCAGGGTCGCGCCCAGGCGCGGGACGGAGGTTTTTACTCAGTGTACGCAGTCATCGAAACAGGCGGAAAACAGTACCGGGTCGAGCCCGGTGACGTGATCGATATCGAGCTCCTGGACGCCGACGGCAGCGGCGACTCGAAGGGCGAGAAGATCCAGTTCGACCGGGTCCTGATGGTCTCGGGCGACAAGGGCGTCCAGGTGGGCGCGCCGACCGTGGCGGGCGCCAAGGTGACCGGGGTCAAGGTCGACGACGTGCGGGGGCCGAAGATCGTGGTCTTCAAGATGAAGCGCCGCAAGGGCTACCGGCGGCACAACGGCCACCGGCAGGATCTGCAGCGGGTCCGGATCGACAAGATCCAGGCCTAGGACGGCAAGCGGGCTCTTAGGCGAGAGGTTTCCAGCTATGGCTCACAAGAAAGGTCAGGGTTCCAGCCGCAACGGCCGCGACTCGAATCCGCAGTTCCTGGGCGTCAAGAGGTTCGGCGGTCAGAGCGTGACCGGCGGCACGATCATCGTCCGCCAGCGCGGCACCAAGTTCTTTCCCGGGCTCAACGTCGGCCGGGGCCGAGACGACACCCTTTTCGCCAAGGCGGACGGCGTCGTCGAGTTCCGCAATCGCGGTCGCCGCGGCACGTTCGTCAACATCCTGCCGAGCGACTAGCCCGCCAGGCGCCCCGCTCCCGATGCCCGAGTCGAGCTTCTGCCGAGCGCGTTCCGGGAGAGGGCGTCCGGCACGGGCCGTCCAGCAGGCCGGTCTTGATCTTCATCGATGAGGCGGTGCTCCACGTTCAAGGTGGGCGTGGCGGCAACGGCTGCGTCGCCTTCCGGCGCGAGAAGTTCGTCCCCCGGGGCGGACCCTCCGGCGGCGACGGCGGCGACGGCGGGTCGGTCTATCTGGTCGGCGACGAAGGGTTGAACACGCTCTACCATCTGCGCAACCGGAACCTCTACCCAGCCGAGCGCGGCCGCCACGGCGAGGGCTCGAACCGCACCGGGCGCTCCGGCGCCGACCTGACGATCGAGGTGCCGCTCGGAACCGAGGTCTTCGACCGCGACTCCGGCGAGCGCCTCGGCGAGCTGCTCCAGGACGGCCAGCGCCTGCGGGTCGCAGCCGGTGGCCGGGGCGGCCGCGGCAACGCCCGCTTCGCCACCGCGACCCGCCAGGCGCCGCGGCACGCGCAACCGGGGGAGACCGGCGAGGAGCGGCGCCTGCAGCTGGAGCTCAAGCTGCTGGCCGACGTCGGCGTCGTCGGGCTGCCCAACGCCGGCAAGTCGACCCTGATCAGCGTGGTCTCGGCGGCGCGGCCCAAGATCGCCGACTATCCGTTCACCACCCTGGTGCCGCAGCTCGGCGTCGTGGCGCGCGACCCGCAGAGCGAGCCGTTCGTGATCGCCGACCTGCCGGGGCTGATCGCCGGGGCGGCGCAGGGCGCCGGTCTGGGCACCCGCTTCCTGCGTCACGTCGAG
>JBFGLX010000173.1:0-7145 GCA_041575955.1 Thermoanaerobaculia bacterium | reverse complement strand
GAGCTTCGGCTCGCCGGCGGCGTCGCAGCGGAAGTCGAAGCGCGCGTAGTCGCGACAGCCGAGGCGCTCGAAGAGGAGCTTCGAGTCGGCGAGCAGACGCTCGGCGGCCGCCGCGATGAGCCGCGCCGGACGCGACTCGACCCGATGCCGGCGCCGCGTCTCGGGATCGGTCTTGGCGTCGAAGTCGCGGATGTGCGGGTGCCCCGCGGGCAGGCGGCTGAAATCGGCCTCCACGATCGGCAGCGACCGCAGGTCCGCCCCCGTGTTGCCGAGCAGGCCGACGCTGTACTCGGGCCCGGTCAGGAACTCCTGCAGCAGCGCCCGGCGCCCCGGCAGCTCACGGAGGATCTCGCGGGCGCGGGCGAGCGCCTCGTCGGGGCCCGCGACGAGCGACTCGCGGGTGATGCCGACGCTGCCGTCGCCCCGGTCCGGCTTGACCAGGGCCGGATAGGAGAAGCGCCCGAGCGCCTCCCGCCCGGCTTCGCCGACGACGATCTCGCGCGGCACCGCGACGCCGAACGAGGCGGCGAGCCTCCCGCAGAGCCGCTTGTCGTAGCAGACCGCGAGGGGGGCGGGGGCGGTGCCGGTATAGGGGATCCGCAGCCGCTGGAGCAGCCCCGGCACCAGCCCCTCCAGGCTCGCGCGGTTCCGGTAGCCCGTGTCGCAGAGGTTGAGCGCCATCTCGGGCAGCGCCGTGACCAGCTCGTCGACGAGCCGGCCGTGGTCGTCGAGGAAGCGGAACCGGTAGTCCGCGAGCGAGGAGAGGGCTTCCCTGCCGCGCTCGATCTCCTCCAGATCGCGGGGGCCGAACCGGCCGCCGGGTTTGGTCCGGTCCGGCAGCCGCGGATCCGGGAAGATCGCGACCGCGTCGACCGGGCGAGCCGTGGAGGTCAGTCCACCCAATCGATGCGGTCGGGATCCCAGAGCTGCGAGCAGCCGCCTTCGCTCGTGTAGTCCACCAGGATCTCCTCCCCGGGCTCGATGTCCCGCAGCGCCACGAACTCGAGGACCCTCTCGTCGAGCTTCCTCGAGCAGCGGGCGTTCGGCGACGACGAGTGATTGTAGATCGCCCCGTAGCCGAGCGGCAGGGCGATCGGCCCGCGTGGACCGCCCCAGCCGTAGTAGAAGTCGAAGAGGACCGTCCGGTCGACCCGCTCCTGCTCGGCCGCCGGAATCTCTATCACTGGGCACCTCTCGATCACCGCGTCCCGCGCGATCCGCGCGTCGGTGAACACGCCGCGGCCGCGGCCCGGGCTTTCTGCGATGTAGAGCATTCGGCGTTTCCGCGGCGAGACCGCGGCGAGCATAGCAACGTCGGCTCGGTTTCCGCCCGCCCGGGCCCTGGTGCTACAATCTTTGTAATCGGAAGAACCGGGCCGGCGGTCGGCCGGTCCGATCGGGGAATCACGCTGGATGGCGGTCCACCGCCGCCGTGGGGGGAGGCGATGCGGGTGATGAAGCCGGCTGCCCACTGGACGGAAACCGTCTACCGGGACCACGCGCTGCTGCTGTTCGACGTGGAGGGCGCGCTCTTCCAGAACCCGGAGCTGACGCGCCAGGAGATAGGAGGGGTGCGCCGGCTCGCCGGGCGGCTGGGGGCCCGACTCGAATGCCCGGTCGTCGACGTCGCCTGCGGGCCCGGCCGCCACAGCATCCACCTGGCGCACGCCGGTCACCGCGTCACCGGCGTCGACTTCTCGATGGGATTCCTGGCGATCGCGGCCGGCTCGGCCCGCGCCGCCGGCCCGTTTGGGCCGACGTTCGTGTGCGGCGACATGCGCGAGCTGCTCTTCGGCGACGGCGCCTTCGGGACCGCGCTGCTCCTCGGAAACAGCTTCGGCTACTTCTCGGACGAGGACAACCTGCGGTCGCTCTGCGAGATCCACCGGGTCCTGCGTCCCGGCGGCTTCTTCTGCATCGAGATCACCAACAAAGAGGCCTATCTCGGCTCGATGGCCGAGTTCGAGCGGGAGCAGGTCCGGGGACGCTACTTCGACCGGCTCGAGTGCGAATGGCGCAAGCGCTGGAGCGAGTCGACGAAGCGGGTCACGACCTGGGAGCGACACACCCAGGCGGCCACCGGGCGCGTCCTCTACGAGGGGGAGTACGACGTTCGGCTGTACGATCGCAACGAGATCTTCGAGCTACTTCGGCTGGTGGGGTTCCACCGGTTCGAGACGCTCACCCACACCCCCGGCCGCGAGACGATTGGCGACGGGCTCGGCGAGACCTGGGGAGCGCTCGGCGAGCTGCTCTTCATCGGCGCGATCCGCTAGGCGGGCCCCGGCTACTTCTCGGCCAGCTTCCGGAAATCCGGGTGCCGGCGGACGTCTTCCCAGAGCGGATCGAGCTCGAGGTACTTCGCCGAGACGGTCCAGGGCACCGAGAGCAGGCGGTCGAGATGCTCGATCGCCTTTCGCGCCTCCCCCGACATCGCGTAGATGATCGCCAGCTCGTACTCGTAGGAGCCGCCGTTGAAGGCGTCCTTCGAGAGGGGCAGGAGGGCGATCGCCCGCCGGCCCTCGCGGACCGCCTCCTCTTTGCGCCCGAGACCCGCGTACGCCACCCCCAGCGCGCCGTGCAGCCGCGGATCGGGACCGCGGCCGGCGATCTCTCGCTCCAGGATCGCCGCGGCGCGGGCGTAGGACTCGCGCGCCGGCTCGGGCTGTCCCATCAGGCTGTAGGTGCGCGCCGCCAGCAGCGCCTTGGGGCGGATCGAGTGCCAGGACTCCAGCACCTCCCGCGGCACGGAGTCGAGCACCGCCAGCGCCCTCTCGTGCCGGCCCTCGTAGATCTCCTGCCAGAAGCGCGCCCAGACCGCCATCGGTTCCGACGGCTCGGGGATGCCCGCGATCACCTCGCGGGCCTCGGCCAGGCCCTCCTTCCCCTTCCACAGCCAGTAGCTCCAGGCCTTGGCGACGTAGGGCCAGGCGACGTCCGGCGCGAGCGCGATCGCCCGGTCGTAGGTGCGCACCGCCTCGGGGTAGCGCCGCATGCAGGCGTAGGTCTCCCCCAGCTCCGCGACCAGGGTGCCGTCGCGCGGATTGCGGTCCAGGGCGGCCTCCAGGTGGGAGAGTGCCGACGTCCACTGGCCCTGGCGCCGCTCGACGTAGCCGATCGCCTCCAGCACCCGCGGGTCGCCCGGCAGCGCCTTCTCGGCGATGGCGAAGTTCTCCAGCGCCCGCTCGTAGTCGCCCTCCACGTTGTAGTAGTAGTTGCCGAGCGCGACCCGGGCGGCCGGGTCCTTCGGGGCGAGCTCGACGGCGCGCTCGGCGGCCGCCTTGGCGTGCGCCTTGCGCTCGTCCGACGTGTCCATCTGCAGGAAGTAGATCAGCGCGTGCGAGTAGGCGAGCTCGGCCCAGGCGGCCACGAAGTGCGGATCCAGCTCGACCGCCCTCTGGAAGCTGTCGACCGCCTCCTGCCAGTGCTCCAGCGTGTACTCGGGCCGCTGGCGGAAGTAGAGGCCGCGCAGGTAGGCCTGGTAGGCCGCCAGATTCTCGGTGGGCTTGGCCTCGACCCCCACGCGCTCCGGTTCGAGCAGCGTGGTCCCGAGCTGCGCCACCACGTTCTTGGCGATCTCGGACTGGATCTCGAAGATGTCGTCGAGCGGCCGCTGGTAGACCTGGCTCCACATCTGCGTGTCGTCCGAGACCCTCACCAGTCGGGGCGTGATCGTGACCCGCGGCGTCTCGCGGCCGCTCGCCCAGCGCACCGAGCCCTCCAGCGCGTAGTCGACGCTGAGCTCTCTTCCGATCTGCTTGATCGAAGGCCGGTTCTCCTTGTACTGCATGGCGCTCGTGCGCGAGATGACACCGAGACCGGCCACGGAGGCGAGGCGGCTGGTGATCTCGTCGGTGATGCCGTCCGCGAAGTACTCCTGCTCGCCGGGGCCGAGGTTCTCCAGCGGCAGCACCACGATCCTCTTGCGCTCCGCCTCCGTCCCGAGGCCGGTCCGGCCCGGCCAGAAGCGGTCCGCGAGTCCGACGACGGCCACGGCGACCGCCAGCACGCCGGCGCCGACGAGGGCGATCGTCCGGGCCGGGCGTCTTGGCGCCCGCTGCGCCGGCATCGAGACGTCGCTGGCCAGAAGCTCCCCCGACTCGATCTCCTTCTGCAGCTCCGCCAGCTCGTTGCGCACGTCGGCAGCCGTCTGGAAGCGCCGCTGCGGGTCGTCCTCCAGACAGTGGCGGATGATGCGACCGAGCTGGCGCGGCACACCGGCCTTGAGGTCCGAGACCGAATGCGGCGTGTCGCGCAGGATCGAGGTGATCAGCGCCGCCGAGGAGTCCCCCTTGAACGGCCGGTGACCGGTGACCATCTCGTACAGGATCACGCCGAGCGAGAAGATGTCCGTGCGGTGGTCGATGGGCTTGCCCTGCACCTGCTCGGGCGACATGTAGGCGACGGTGCCCATGATCTTGCCGACCCCGCTCAGCTCGTCGGTCGGCAGCTCGTCGGTGTCCTCGGACGGCGTCTCCTCGATCAGCTTCGCGAGGCCGAAGTCGAGGATGCGCACCCTGCCGTCCGAGCTGACCATGATGTTGCGCGGCTTCAGGTCGCGATGGGTGACGCCCCGCTGATGCGCGGCGCTCACCGCTTCGGCGATGGGGATCGCCAGCTCGAAGAACCTCTTCTGGGGGATGCCGTGGTTGGGGATCAGCTCCGCCAGGGTCTTGCCCTCGACGAGCTGCATGGTGATGAAGTGGACGCCGTCGATCTCCTCGACCGAAAAGACCGTCACGATGTTGGGGTGGTCGAGCGCGGCGATCGCCTTCGCTTCGCGCTCGAAGCGGCCGCGGCGCTCGGCGTCGGCTGCCATCTCCGGCGGCAGGATCTTCAGCGCGACGACCCGCTTGAGCTTGGTGTCCTCGGCGGCGTAGACCTCGGCCATCCCGCCGCTCCCGAGCTTGCGCAGGATCCGATAGTGGCCGAGGCTTGATCCGATCATGTTCGCCGGGCGGGAGTGCGCGGAATGCGCCGAGTGTAGCTGTTTTCCACTCTTTTTTCGCGCAGTGAGGCGGATTGCGCAGGCCGCGACCGCCCCTCAGCCGCACTCGCCGGACCCACTCTCCGAAGGTCGAACCGGTCGTCGCGGTGGGCCGTGGCCTTCGCGTTTCTAAGAGTATAACAGTGTTCGGCGGCGGCCCTTGGGGATCGGGCGCGCAAGCCTGTAGAGTCTACTGCGGAGACACCGAGAGCAGATGGGGCACAGTGGGGCCACGGTCCGGGCGATCGCCGTTCTGGCGCTGGCGGGCGCGCTCGTCGCTTCGGCCGGATCCGGCGCGGCGGTGGCGGCGGCCGACGCCGGCGGGACCACCGCGATCCTCTGCGGACGGCTCATCGACGGCGTTAGCGCGGAGCCGATCGCCGACGCCGCGATCGTCGTGGCCGGCGACAGGATCGTCGCCGTCGGCGACCGCTCGATCGTGCCGGCGGGCGCCAGGGTCGTCGACCTCGGCCGGGCGACGGTGCTGCCGGGCCTCATCGACGTGCACTCCCACCCGCTGATCGATGAAGAGGACAACTACCAGATCGCCCACCTCGAGGCCTCCTCCGCGCGCAAGGCGCTCAAGGGGCTCAAGGCCGTCCAGCGCCATCTGCTCGCGGGCTGGACGACGCTGCGCATCCCCGGCGACGCCGACGTCCACTTCGCCCACCTCGAGGTGCGGCGGGCGATCGACGAGGGCCTCTTCGTCGGTCCCCGCATCACCGGCGCCGGCCACTACCTCTCGGTCACCGGCGGCGGCGGCGACATCAACTTCATCGCCCCCGAGCAGCGGATCATCGCCGACGGCGTGGTGGTCGACGGCGTCGGCGAGGTGCGCAAGGCGATCCGCCACGAGATCAAGTACGGCAGCGACTGGATCAAGCTGCTGGTCACCGGGGCCTTCATGTCGGCCGGCGACGATCCGCAGGACGTGCACTTCAGCCCCGAGGAGCTGGCGGCCGCTGTCGAGGAGGCCGGCCGCCACGGCGTGCCGGTGATGGCGCACGCCCACGCCGCCGAAGGCATCCGACAGGCGGTCGCGGCCGGGGTGCGCTCGATCGAGCACGGCACCTTCGTCGACGAGGAGGGCATCCGGCTGATGGTCGAGCGCGGCACCTTCCTGGTGCCGACGATCTACATCGGCGACTACTACCTGGAGAAGAGCTCGCCGAGCGGCGCCATGGACAAGATGATCGAGCTCACCCGCCGGTCGCGCGAGCAGCACGTGCGCAGCACCGGCGAGGCCCACCGGGCGGGAGTCAAGATCGCGCTCGGCAGCGACTTCGGCGGTTTCGACCCGCGACTGCCCGCGCGCGAGTTCGCCACCTTCCTCGAGATCGGCATGACCCCGATGGAGGCGATCCAGGCCGGCACCCGGGTCGGCGCCGAGCTGCTCGGCTGGGACGACCGGATCGGCACCGTCGAGCCGGGCAAGCTCGCCGACCTGGTGGCGGTGGCGGGCAACCCCCTCGAGGACATCCGCGAGCTCGAGCGGGTGATCTGGGTGATGCTCGGCGGGCGGGTGGTGAAGGCGCCCGACGCGGCCGGCTCGGAGCTCGACTAGGCTAACCGAGCCGCCGCAGCACCGTCTCGAGCCGCGCCAGCCCGCCGCTGAGGTAGTCGGGCGCGCCCCCCAGCCAGATCCGCAGGTAGCCCTCCATGCCGAAGTGGGCCCCGGGCACCACCAGGGTGCTCTGTGCGGAGCGGATGCGCTCCGCCAGCTCGACGCTCGGCACCCCGCCCTCGTAGCGGACGAAGGCGATCGCTCCCGCCCGCGGCGGGCGGAACGAGAAGCCCGGTCCCAGCCCGGCGAGCCAGCCGGTGAAGATCTCGAGGTTGTCGAGCAGCAGCCGCCGGCCGCGGGCGTAGAGCGCCTCGCGGTTGTCCCGGTCGACCGCGATCCGGGCGATCGCGTCGGAGAGCTTGTTGGGGCAGATCGTGATCGAGTCGTGCTGGCTCCAGCACTCGGCGACCAGCTCTCCCGGCCCGACGATCCAGCCGATCCGCACGCCGGGGATGCCGTAGGCCTTGGAGAGCCCGCTGGTCACCACCACCCGATCGCTCATGCCCCAGAAGCTCGGCGTGCGGCGGCCGTCCAGCTCGGCGCCCAGGTAGACCTCGTCGGCCAGCAGCCAGGCGTCCATCTCCTCGCAGCGCT
>JBFGLX010000172.1:0-7255 GCA_041575955.1 Thermoanaerobaculia bacterium | reverse complement strand
GCGGCGGAGATGCGTCCGGCGTAGCGACAGTCGCGCCGGTGCAGCTCGTGGCTGCGGGTGTTGGCGACCAGCAGCAGGCGGCTCGCCGTCCGCTTCGTGGTCCGCCGGGTCCGCTTGCGCTTCGCCGCCTCCTTCGTGGCCGTCTTCGCCGTCTTGCCGCTCCGGGGCTCGCGGTTGTACTCCTTCAGGCAGAAGGCGCAGCCGTCGTAACCCTGACGCACCCAGCGCGCGATCAGCGCCCGTGGCGCCACGCCGCGCTCGTAGAAGGAGGTCTCCTGCCGCGCGGTGCCGGTGATCTCCTCGCGGTTGGCGGTCGAGACGCGCTTGCCGTAGCGGCAGTCGCGCCGGTGCAGCTCCTGGCTGTTGGTGTTGGCGATCAGCAGCAGGCGGCGGACCGGCTTCTGGGCTTTCTTCTTGGCCTTTTTCTTGGCCTTCCGCTTGGGCTTGGTCGGCTGGGGCTGCGGCTCGGCCGGCGGGGCGCCGGCTTCGCTAACGGTCGTCTTCGACCACCAGGCCGAGAGCAGCCGCTCCAGCCGCTCGAGCGTCGCCGAATTGACCTCCACCACCCGGTAGAGCTCCGCGACCCTGCCACCGAGCTCGGCGACCGTCGCCGAGCTCCGCTTCGCGACGAGCTCCTGCAGCTCCATGAGCTTCGCCAGCATCCGATCGGTCGTCACCGTGTCGCGGTCCGCGATCAGCTGCTGCAGCTCCGCGAGCCTGACCAGGACGCGGTCGGTCGTCGCCGCGGAGCGCTCGGCGACCGAGGTCTGGAGCTCGCCGATGCTCTCGGTCAGGCGGTCCGTCGTCGCCGAGGACCGGTCCAGGATGAACCCCTGGAGCTTCTCGATCTCGCGCGTCGACTGCGACCGCTCCGAGACCAGCTTCTGCAGATCCGCGATCTCCCGCGACGACGACGAGGACCGCTCCGAGACCAGCTTCTGCAGCTCGGCGATCCGCTCGGTTGCCCTGCCGTCCCGCTCCGAGAGGTCCGTCCGCAAGGTCGCGACCCGCTCGCGCAGCTGCTCGATCGTGGTCGAGGCCTGGTCCGAGACCAGGGTCTGGAGCTCGCTGATTCTCCGGCTCGCCTCGGAATCGCGATCCGCGAGCTCCCTGTGCAGGCGGGCGAGGTTCTCGCGCAGCTGCTCGGTCGTCGTCGAGGTGCGCTCCGCGACCAGCGCCTGCAGCTTGGCGACGCTGTCGGTCATCGTCCCCAGGCGCTCCGAGACCAGCTCCTGGAGTCGGCCGACGCTTTCACGGAGTCCGTCGGTGCTGGTCGAGACCCGACCCGAGAGCAGCTCCTGGAGTTCGGTCAGGCCCCGGTCCGTCATCCCGAACCGGTCCGACACCTGCTCCTGCAGCTGCGCGACCCGCGCGGCGAGCAGCGCCGTCGCGTCCGCCGCCCGCAAACACTGGCCGCAGAGCCCGAAGCCCCGGGCCTGCCACTCGCGCAGCAGAGGCACCGGCCCGCCCCGCCGGTAGATCGCCCGCTCGTCGGCCCGGCTGCCTTCGATCTCGACGCGGTCCTCGGGCCGAACCCGCTCCAGCAGCGAGCAGTCTCGCCGGTGCAGCTCCATCGCGTCCGGGCTCTTGTCGCCGATCAGCACCACCCGGTCGCGCCGGCGCCAGCGCAGCGGATACCAGATCAGGGCGGCGAGGAGCAGGAGGAGCAGGAGCGGCAGGAGCCAGTAGAGGCAGCCGCTGCCGGCCACCTCGATCTCGACCTCGCCGTCCGCGGGAACCGGCTCGCCGGGCGCGGGCCGCTGCCCGAGCACCCGGTCGCCACCGAAGAGGCTCCACCAGCGCGTGCGGGTCTGGTGCCGGAGCCCGAGGCTGCCGAGAATCTCCACCGCCTGGCGATGCCTCAGGCCGAGCAGAGAGGGCCCGCGCACGACACCGCCGGTATCGAAGCGGCCCTCGATCACCACCGCGTCGCAGTCTCTCGTCACCGGCTCGCCGCCCGCGGTGGTCGCGTCCACGCAGACCTCGTTGGTCAGGGTCGCCTGGCAGGTGAAGCTCCGGCTCTCGCCCGGCGCCAGACGCTCGATCGACCGGTTGCAGGCCGAAGCCGAGGCGTCGGCGACCACCAGGTTCCGGAGCTCGCCGCAACCGGTGTTCTCGACTGCGATCTCGAAGCTCGGACCGCCGGCTGCGCCCGCTTCGGAAGCCGCGACCTGCAGCTTGCGGACCGACACCGAGGGCCGGCAGCCGTTGCAGTAGTGGCTGGGGTCGTCGTCGGTGACGACCCTGCCACGGGGGCCGCGGCCGCTCGCCCTGCCGACGTTTCGATAGAGCGGCCGGTCGCGCTCGCCGCCACAGGTGCCGCGCACCGTGTCGACGCTCCCGGCGACCAGGTCGGCGGCGACGCCGGTGGCCCGGCAGGTCATGCTCGTGCCGGGCGTCAGCCGGTCGCGCGGGCAGAGCACCCGCTCACCGCCGTCGTCTCGCACCTCGATGCCTTCCAGCGCCGCCTCGCCGACGTTGGTCACCACGTAGGTCCACTCCACCGGCTCGCCCGGCTCGATCTGCGGCACGTCGGCGCCGTCCGCCCGGTCGGCGTCCGCGCCGTTGGTCGCCTTCTCGATTCGAATCCGAATCTCCTCGGTAGGTAGCGGCACCGTCCGGGGAGTCGTGCAGTAGTGGCTCGGGTCCCGGTCCGTGACGCGGATGCCGTCGGGCGTCCGGCCCTGGACGCTGCCGAGGTTGCGGTAGACCGGCCGATCGCTCTCGCCGCCGCAGCTGCCGCGCACGGTGGCCGCGGGCTCGGCCTCCAGGGCGCTCGCGCGCCCGGTCGCCCGGCAGGTCATCGACGCCCCGGGCGCCAGCGAGTCCGCCGGGCACCGCACCTCGACCCCGCGGTCGTCCACCACCTCGACGTCGGACAGCTCGACGGCGCCGGTGTTGGTCACCACGTAGGTCCACGCCACCGCTCCGCCCGGCTCGATCCGCGGCACGTCGGCGCCGTCCGCGCGGTCGGCGTCGGCGCCGTTGGTCGCCTTCTCGAGGTCGATGCCGACGCGGGCGAACTCGACGATGTCGACGGCGCCCGATCCAAACAGCTCGACGTGCATGACCGCGACGCCCGAGATCGGGGTCGGGAACCGCTTCGTGAAGACCCCGTTGTTTCCCGTTTCGGGGATGGCCTCGGCGGCGATCCGGCCGCCATCGGAGTCGAGAAACTCCACCCTCCCGCCCTCCTCCGGGTCGACGACGGCGATCTCGGAGATCGTCACCGTGCCCAGGGCGGAGAAATCGAAGCTCAGGCGGGACCTCCGGTAGGTGCCCTCGTCGTCGGGCGACGACACCAGGCCGTCCGGCCCCCGGTTCAGGTTCTCGCCGACGATCAGGACGTTGTCGCGCCGGATCCGGTTCTCGAACATGGAGCCGGGGCGTCCGCCGGCGCCCTGCCCCGGTCCGCCAAAGGCGCTGTTCGGTGTTCCCAGGTCCTCGTCATCGGCCGTCGGGTTCGCGCTGTCGAAGATCACCGCCGCGTTGACCGCGTCCCCGAACCTGCGGTTGGTGCCCCGGACCCGGATCGGACCGCTGCCCTGGTCTCCGCGGAGCTCCGAGACCAGCTCGCCGTGGCGCAGGTTCGTCTCCAGGTCGATCCTCTCGGCGCGCCCGGGACGGGTCGCGCAGAGGAGGATGAGAAGGAAGGTAGCTCCTCCGGCGATCGCGTTGCGCATGATCTCGCCTCCCCTCACGGCGGTAACGACCTCGATGGATCGCTGACGGTAAGTGTTTTCGTAACGTATCTTACTGTCCACGCGGCCGAGTCTTCAAGCGCGGCCGCCGGTCAAGGCGTCGGCGCAACGGGATCGCGATCGAGAAGTGCCCGTAAGTAGACGGCTGCCGCGCCCGTCACTCGACGACCGGTAGCCGGTAGCAGACCGCCTCGCGGTCGTTGCGCGCGAGCAGGAGCGCGCCGGCGACCGCGGGCGGGTTCCAGGTCTTGCCGTCGAGCGCCGCGAGCCGGCCGAGCTCGCGGTGCTCGACGGGATTCGGCTCGACCAGGACCACGTCGCCGCTCTCGGCCTGGATCAGGAGCAGGTCGCCGACCAGCACCAGCTGGCCGTGCCCGTAGCGGCCGCGCTTCCAGAGGCGCTCGCCGCTAAGAGGGTCGAGCGCCGTGAGAACCCCGTCGTCCAGGCCGTAGACGACGCCCTCGTGCGCCACCATCGGAGCGAACTTGGACTTGAGGCGGGGCGAGCGCCAGACCTCGCCGACGGAGAACGCGCCCCCCGCGTGCGTTACGCGCAGCAGCCGGCTGCCGACGCCGTAGCCGGCCGAGACCAGGAGCCGGCCGTCGCCGAGCGCGAGCGGCGGCGTGACCTTCTCGCCGGAGGGCTGCGGCCACTCCTCGCGCCAGAGCATCTCGCCACTCGTCGGGTCGTGGCCGGCGACGCTGGTCTGGTTGACGATCAGGATCTGCTCGCGTCCGGCGAGCCTCGCGAGGATGGGTGTGCTGTAGCTGCCGCCGTCGACGCCGGCGCGCCAGCGCGGCTCGCCGCTCGCCCGATCGTAGGCCGCGAGCGAGATCCCGAGGCGTCCGAGCTGCACGACCACCAGCTCGCCGATCACCAGCGGCGACGAGGCCATGCCCCAGTCGGGCTGGCCGGCGTCGTGGTCCTTTAGGACGTCGCGGGTCCAGACCCGGCTGCCGCTGGCGAGGTCGAGAGAGTTGAGGATTCCGGTCGCGCCGAGCGTGTAGACCCTGCCGTCGACGATCGTCGGCGTCGCGCGCGGGCCGCTGCCGCCGACGGTGGTGTCGAACGGCGCGCGGTCGGCGTGCACCCAGAGCGGCTCGCCGGTCGAGAGCTGGTAGCGGACCACGACCTCGTCGTCGCCGCGCTGCTCCTGGGTCACCGCCGCGTCGCCGACGACGGCGAACGCCGACCAGCCGGCGCCGACCGGGCGCCGCCAGACCTCGCGCGGCGGATCCAGCGCCCAGTCCCGCGCCAGCCGCGGACCCGGCAGGGTGGCGTCGCGGTTGGGGCCGTAGAACTGGGGATAGTCGTTCGGACCGGGCGCGGCCACCGGCGCGGCCGCTCCCCGCGCGGTCTCGAACGCGCGCTCGGCGGAGAAGCGGAAGCCGACGATCGGCCGCAGGTTGCCGTCCACCCCCCGGATCTCGAGCAGGACGCAGACGGTCGCGGTCGCGGCGGCGAGGCCGACGAACAGGCGCAGGCGGGTGCGCGAGGGCAGGCCGGAGAAGAGCACCAGCCAGACGGCGAGCAGCAAGGTGCCGAAGAACAGGGTGGGGAAGGTCGCGATCCAGCGCGCCTGGACGCTCGCCAGCGGCCCGAGCCAGAAGAAGGCGAGGAGCGCCGCCATCAGCGCCGCGATCGCTGCGGCCGGCCACCACCGGAGAGTGCGAGCCATTAGCCTGACCTTCTCACCAGCGTTCCATCTAGAAGGCCGCAAGTGCCTGGAGATTCAAGGCTTGCTTTGTGGACGGAGGTTGATGTGAAGGTCAGGCTAGTTGCCCCCCTCGAGCGGGTAGCGGCCGACCGCCCGGCCGGTGATCGAGCCCAGGTAGAGGACGCCGTCCCACTCCTCGACCGAGGTCACGTTCGGCAGGCGCTCGCCGCCGGGGTCGTGCAGGCTGCGCGCGACGCGGCCGTCGCCGTCGAGGGCGAGCGCCAGGGCGTAGCGCCGCGCGCCGGGCTGGAGCGCCGCCGGCAGCCGCGCCACCACGTGCTTGAGCCACGCCCGCGGGTGCAGCACGCGATCGAGCAGCTCGTGGCGCACGGTGTAGAGCGCCACCCAGAAGCCGCCCCGTCCGTCGCTCGACACGCCGTCCGGGAAGCCGGGCAGGTTGTCGGCGAAGATCTCGCTCTGGCCTTGCCGGGGTCCGGCGAGCCAGTACCTGCGGACGCGATAGCGGAAGGTTTCGGCGACCAGCACGAAGCCGCCGTCGGGCGCCACCGCGACGCCGTTGGCGAAGTGGAGGCCGTCGAGCAGGACTCTCAGCGAGTTGGTGGCCGGGTCGAGCTCGAGGAGACGGCCGGACGGCGGATCCTCGAAGGTGGCGAGGTGGACCTGTTCGATCCCGAGGCGCGCGCTGGCGTCCGTGAAGTAGACCCGGCCGTCGGGCGCCACGTCGACGTCGTCGGCGAACCCGAAGGGAACGCCGTCGGCGGCGCTGGCGCGCACCGCGCTCGCGCCACCGGGATCGACCGCCACCAGGCCGCGATGGGCGTCGGCCACCCAGAGGGTTCCGTGGCGGTCGAAGTCGAGGCCGAGCGGCCGGCCGCCGGTGTCGGCGAAGGGCTCGATCCGCCAGCCGCCGGCCGCGGGGACCAGGCGGCGGACGGTGCCGTCGCCGAGCCCGCAGTAGACCCGGCCGAGGCCGTCGAGCTCGACGTCCTCGGGACCGGCCAGCCGGCCGGCGCCCAGGAGCTCCACCGCCGCGAGCTCGCGATTGGGCGCCAGCGGGCCCTCGAGCGGCGGCCCGGCCGGCGGCCGGTAGCCGCGCGACGCCACCGGGCTCGGCCGGAAAGCTAGCAGCGCACCGGTCGCGAGCACCAGCGCCAGGAGCAGAACGACGAGTCGGCGCATAGCAGGTTCAGGCATTTGCGGCGTTCTGGGCGAAGTCGGGCTAGATTCTACGCACCGCGGCTTCGCGGCCGCTCTCCCGTACAATCGCGGCGCTCCGTCCGTTGACCGTATCGCCCGTCGCGGGACGCCCATCCGTCCGCCGATCGACACGTCATGAGTCCGCCGCACCTATGATGAGAACGCTCCTGCGCCGGGTCGCGGTGCTGACCGCGGCCGCCGCGCTGGCCGCGGTGGTCTGGCTTTCCTGGCGCATCCTGCTCGACCGTCAGGCCGACGACTCAGGGCACCTGGAGCTCAAGCGGGAGTATCTGGCCCGAATCGCAGAGAGCGCCGGCCGCGGCGAAGAGCGGTCGCCGAACGTCGTCCTGGTCCTCTTCGACGATCTGGGCTACGGCGACCTCGGGGCCTACGGCAGCCGCTCGGTCAGGACGCCGAATCTCGACCGGCTCGCCACCGAAGGACTGCTCTTCCGGCAGGCCTATGCGCCGTCGCCCTACTGCTCGGCCTCCCGCGCGGGGCTCCTCACCGGCCGCCACGCCGTGCGATCGGGTCTCGACCATGTCTTGCAGGCGCCCGGCACCTGGCAGGACCTCCTGCTCAGGCTGGGCGGCCGCAACCGGCGCCTGCCGGCCGAGGAGATCACCCTGAGCGAGGTGCTGTCCGCGGCGGGCTACGCCACCGCGCTCTTCGGCAAGTG
>JBFGLX010000171.1:0-7272 GCA_041575955.1 Thermoanaerobaculia bacterium | reverse complement strand
TGGAACCCGGTCTGGGCGCCGGATGGCGCCTGGCTCTACTTCGCCAGCGATCGCGGCGGCAGCATGAACCTCTGGCGTCTGGCGATCGACGAGAAGAGCGGCAGGGCGCGCGGAGAGCCTGAGCCGCTGAGCACCCCCGCGCGCTGGAGCGCCCTGGCCGGCGTGTCGGGCACCGGCAATGCCCTCGTCTACACCGCCATGGAGTCTCGGAGGGCGGTCGAGAGGGTCGGCTTCGATTCCGCCGCGGGAGAAGTGATTGGAGCACCGCAACCTCTGGAGCAAACGGTCGGAGTACGCCACATTGCGATCGCCCCCGACGGCCAATGGCTGGCGCTGACGCCCAACGATCAGCCCGAGGACTTGTTCGTGAGCCGCCCCGACGGCACCGGGCTGCGGCAGTTGACCGACGATCCCGCCAACGATCGCGGACCCACCTGGGCAAGCGACGGCGAGAGGATCGTCTTCTACTCTGACCGTAGCGGCCGCTACGAGTTCTGGCGCATCCGCCCCGACGGCAGCGGGCTCGAGCAGATGACCGAGATGACGGGGCCGATCCTCTGGTACCAGCGGATGTCGCCGGACGGCGCCTTTCTCTCGGCGGTCAACGAGCAGGGTGCGTACCTCATCGATCTGCGCGGCGGCTTGCCGGCGACCTACGCTGAAGAGCTGCCGCTGTTGCCGGACGGCAGTGCCTTTCTGCCTGTGGACTGGTCGCCCGATGGCCGTCGGCTGTTCGGGGGCGCTCGCCAAGTAGGCGATCAGTCGCGGCGGCCCGGAATCTGGACCTACCTCCTGGAATCCGGCGAGTATCTGCGGCTGAGCGAGCTCGACGATATCGAGGACTTCCTGATCTGTCTCGCCGATGGACGCCGGATCCTGTTCAGCCGCCGGGGGAGCCTGCTGCTGCTCGACAGCGGCACCGGCGAGGTGCGCGAGATCCTCTCGGCCGGCCCGATGAGCTCACGGTTGGTCGCACCCGAGCTCGCTCGGGCCGAGGACACCCTCTTCTTCGTGCGCATCACAGACGAGGCCGATCTCTGGCTCGCCACCCTCGAGTAGCGTGGCGTTGGCCGGACCGTGGGTCGCCTCGCCGGGGCCCTTCTGGTGCTGCCGTCGAGCTGCCAAACCAGTAAGCTAGGCGCTTCGCCGTGACCGCCCTCGCGCCGCAGGCGCTCGCCATTGCCCTCGGGGTCCTCGTCCTGGCCGAGGGCGCCTATCTGTTCCTGCGAAAGCGCTTCCCCGCGTTCCGGCCGCGCTTGACCTACCACCTCTGGGCGCTGGCGCTGGCCACCCTGGCGGCGCTCGCCTTTGCCGGGCTGGACCTCGAGGCGCGCCTCGGAACGAAACTGCTCATGGCGGCGGTGCTGGTGCTCTCGGCCGTGGTTCTCTACGCGCTGGTCGAGGCTCTGGTGCTGCTGCGGCCCTGGAACGCCGAGCTGGGTCCGTCGATGCCCAAGCTGGCCCGCGACGTCCTCGGGCTGGTCATCGTCGTGGCGGTCGCTCTCTGGGCCGCCACCGCGATCCTCGACCAGCCGCTGGCGCCGCTTCTGGTCTCGTCGACCGTGGTCTCGGCGGTCATCGGCCTGGCGCTCCAGGACACGCTCAAGAACATTTTCTCGGGCATGGCGCTCGATCTCGAGAAGCCCTTCCAGCCGGGCGATTGGCTGCTGATCGACGGCGAGCTGCGCGCCCAGGTGATCGAGATGTCTTGGCGCAGCACCCACCTGCGCACGAAGGAGGGCCTCGACGTCTACGAGCCCAACGCCAACCTCTCGGTCTCGCGCCTGGTCAACTACGGCTCCGGCAAGCGGTCGGTGGCGTTCGAGATCCGCATCGGTCTGCCCTACGGCGCACCGCCCTCGGAGGTCAAGGAGATCCTGCGGCAGGCTGCGCAGTCGGCGCCGGGAGTCGTCCACCGGCCGCCGACCCGGGTCTTCGTCGAGAGCTTCGACGATCACGCCATCACCTATTTCCTGCGCGTCTGGACCCGGCGGGTCGGCGCCGTCTCCCGCTTTCGCGACGGCGTCAACTCGCGCCTCTGGTATGCGCTCAAGCGCCACGGGATCGACATCCCCTTCCCCATCCGCACCGTCCACATGCACGCGGCGCCCGACATGGAGAAGCACCGGGGGGAAAAGGCGCTGCGCAAGGCGACCGAGCTGTTCTCGGCGGTCGACATCTTCCGCGACCTCGACCTGGCGATCGTCCGCCGGCTGGCCGGGGCATCGGTGCGGCGCCTCTTCGACACCGGCGAGACCCTGGTCGAAGAGGGCGCCCCGGGCCGCTCGCTCTTCGTCCTCGAGCGCGGCGCGGTCCGGGTGCTCAAGACCGATCCGGAGCTCGGCGGCAAGCAGGTCGAGCTCGCGGTCCTCGGCGAGGGGGCCTTCTTCGGCGAGATGTCGCTCCTGACCGGGGAACCGCGGAGCGCCACCATCGTCGCCCGCGAGCACACCGGCGTGCTCGAGCTCGGCAAGGAGGCGATGGCGGCGCCCCTCGAAGAGGACCCGCGGGTGGCCGAGTCCCTGAGCGAGGCCCTGGCCCGCCGCCAGCGCGACACCGCCGCGACCCTCGAGGGCGAGCGCGGCCGCGCCGCCGCGGCGAGGGCGCCCGCCGATTCCAAGACGCTCCTGCGCCGGATCCGGACCTTCTTCTCGCTGTCCCGCGGGTAGGAGTGGCGGCCTGCCCACAACCGAGAGCTACTGCGGCAGCGGCACGCGGAAGATCCGGACCGAGGCGGTCTTGCCCTTGACCGTCACTTCGCCGAGCTCGACCAGGCCGTAGTCGCCGGTCAGCGCGGAGGCGGTGGCTTCGCTGATCAGGATCTCGGCCCCGTGCTCCTTGGTGAGCGACTCGATGCGGGACGCCAGGTTGACGTTGTCGCCGATGACCGTGTAGCTCTGGATCCGCTCCGAGCCGAGGTTGCCGGCGAGCATCTCGCCGCTGTGGATGCCGATGCCGCTCTCGAAGCGCGCGCGGCCGCGCCGGGCCCACTCGGCGTTGAGCTCGCGCAGCCGCCGCTGCATGGCCAGCGCGCAGGCCACCGCATCGTCGGCGTGGTCCGGGTCGTCGAGCGGCGCGCCGAAGAGTGCCATCACCATGTCGCCGACGAACTTGTCGACCGTGCCGCGGTGGGCGAAAATCTCCTCGACCATCGCCGCGAAGTACTCGTTGAGCTGCGCGATCACCTCCTCCGGCGGGCGGCCCTCGGAGAAGGAGGTGAAGCCCCGGAGGTCGGAGAACAGCACCGTCATCTCGCGCCGCGTGCCGCCCAGCTCGGCCGCCGCCGGGTTGGCGAGCAGCTCGGCGTAGACGTCGGGCGAGGCGTAGCGCGAGAAGATCTGTTTGACCTTGCGCTTCTCGGCCGACTCGACGCCGTACTGGTATACGAGGCCGAGCACCATGGCGATCGTCCAGGAAAGCAGCACCGGCACCACCGGCAGCTCGTAGCGCTGGCCGAAGTCCCAGAAGACCAGCGCCAGGTAAAGGGCCGGGACCAGGGCGAAGCCGGGGATCGCCCAGCGCAGCCGCGCGCCCAGGGCGAGTCCGAGCGTGGCCGCGGCCGCGAGGAAGGCCAGCGCCACCGCCTGCCACCCCGGAGCTCGGCGCAGGAACCGGCCGTGGAGCAGGCCGTCGACCACGTGGGCGTGGATCTCGAAGCCCTGCATGGCGCCGAGGCCCGTTGCCCGGTCGCCGCGGCCGCCGCTGTAGGGGGTGGTGAAGAGGTCGTGGAGGCCGGCCGCCGCGAGGCCGACGACGACGATCCTGCCGGCGAAGAGGGCCGGGTCGAGGCCCGGCGGCTCGCCCTCGGCGTGCTGCAGCGCCGAGTAGAAGACCTCGCCGTAGCTCACCTTCCGATACGTTCCGGGGCCGCCGTGAAACCAGATCGGCAGGCGCCAGTCGGCGTCGAGCGGCGCCCGGGTGCCGGCGATCGAGACGCTGCGCTCGCCGATCTCGACCGCCGTGAGGTCGAGATCCCGCGCCGCCAGCGCCGCGGCCAGCGCCAGCGACGGCACCAGGCGCTCGCCGTGCCCGGCGAGTAGGAGATAGCGCCGCCACGGTCCGTCGGCGTCGAGCGCCGTCGTCACGTGACCGAGGGCGCGGGTGGCGCGGGCGACCTCCGGCAGCGGCAGGTCCGCCCCGGCGAAGACGTCGAAGTTGCCGGCCCGGGGGAGCGAGAATCGCTCGAGCAGCCCGGCCTCGAGGTCGCCGGCCTGCTCCCTGCCCAGGTAGAGGGCGTGGACGACGCGGCCGGAGTCCGCCGTCGCCCGCGCCAGCTCGGCGTCGCCCTCCGGGTAGCCGGCGTCACGCTCGGTGAACAGGAGATCGAAGACCACCAACCGGGCGCCGGCTTCGGCCAGAAAGTCGAGGAGCACCGCGTGGGCATCCCGTGGCCAGGGCCATCGCCCGACCGCGGGCTCCAGGGTCTTGAGGCTGGCGTCGTCGATCGCCACCAGGACGATCTCGTCGCTGGCGGTGCCCTGGTCGCCGAGGGCGCGGAACCGGTAGTCGACGGTCTTGCGCTCGAAGGTCTCGAGCAGCCCCAGGCGGCTCGCCCCGAGCGCGGCGAGCGCGGCGGCCACGGTCAGGACGGCGGCCGCCACCGCCCGCGGCAGCCGCCGCATCAGCACGACCGAGGGAAGTCCCGCAGATTCAGGTGCATCCGGATGTCGCGGTAGCTCGGTGAGAGGGTCGGCTAGCCGGGCAGCCCGCCCTCGCGCTTGAAGGCGGCGACGTCGGCCGGGGTGATGGAGACCTCGACCAGGGCCGCGTTCTTGGCGCCGCCCTCGGTGGTCTGGTCCTCTTCGCCGACGGCGCGGCCGGCACCGGCCCCGGTGACCTCGGCCGACTCCTGCTTGGAGCCCTTCTGGAACGGGTTGGAGAGCTTGGCGAGCTTGAAGCGGCCCTTCTTCCCGCCCTCCTCGGTCTCGGTGTCGTCAGCTTCCTCGGCTTTCTCCCCCTCCTTGCCCGGGTCGTCCTTCGCGGCCGGCGCCGCCTGCCCGGACGAGCCGGCGACGCCGCGCGCGCCCTCCACGGCGGGCCCACCGGTCGAGGCCGCCGCCACCTCGTAGGGAATGCTCGCCCCGTAACGCTCCGCCACCCGGGCACCTCCCTCGAGACCGTCGGTCGCGATCTGCTTGCGCGCGCGCTCGGTCCGCTCCTCGGTCTCCGGGTGGGAGCGGAAGAGCCCGCCGCCGCCGCCACTGCTCCGCGCCGCCAGCGTGGTCAGGAACTCCAGGAGCCCCTTCGGGTCGTAGCCCGCGCTGGCGGCGAGGGCGATCCCCACCTCGTCGGCGTCCAGCTCCTCCTTGCGCCCGAAGCCGGCCAAGATCGCGTCCGCCGCGTTGTCGGCCAGGGCGTCGACCAGGAACTTCGTTCTGGCGCCGCCAGCGGGCGCCTGGCTCCGCGCCAGGTCCATGCTCTTGGACTTCTCGAGCGCCTTGAGCGTGTGCTTGCGGGTCACGTGCGCCGCCTCGTGCGCCAGCACCCCGGCCAGCTCGGCCTCGCTCTCCATCACCGCCAGGGCCCCGCGCGTGATGTGCACGAACCCCCCCGGCGCCGCGAACGCGTTGACCGCGTCCGAGTCGAGAATCACCCAGGTCCAGGACAGCTCGGGCCGGTCGCTCTCGGCCACGACCGCCATCCCCACCAGCGAGACGTACCGCGTCTCGGCGGGATCCTGCGCCACCCCGTACCGCGACCGGATCCGGACGCTGATCGCCTCGCCCAGGGCGATCTCCTCCTCCTCGCTCATCTGAAAGCTGGCGACGTCCTTGGCTACGCCGACGACCTTCTTGAGCTGGCCGAGCTGGGCCCCGGCGGGCCCTCCGAGAACCGCCAGAATCGCGAGCCAGAAAGCCAGGGCACGGGTTGGTTTCATCGCGAAGCCCTCCAGGAGCGGATCGGTCCGGGCCGTAACCATATCCTGGTTCCCGGGCGCCAGCTACAGGGTGAAAGAGCGCCTGGGCGACCGCCCTGGCGCGGCTCAAGCACCCGAACATCGGCGCACCGCGCTGTCGGACGACAGCGGGCGGTTCTTCACCGCGCAGCCGATCCAGGTGCGGCCGCCGAGCGCCGCGTACCAGCTGCGCAAGCTGGTGGCGAGGAACGAGCTGGCGACCGCCGCCCACACGCCGGCCGAGCAAGAGAACCGCCCGTCCTCTTGTGGCAAACTGAGCCCGACCGTGCATTCCTCCGTCAAACGCAGTGGCGTCCTGGGCATGCTGGAGGCCCTGTGGGTCTTTCGCAAATTCGTCTTCGGCATGGTCAGCCGGGAGTTCCGGGGGCGCTACCTGGGTTCCCTTCTGGGCGGGATGTGGGCGATCCTGACGCCTCTGGCCACCATCCTGATCTATCTGATCGTCTTCTCGGCCGTCATGCGCGGCAAGCTGCCGAGCGCCGCCAGCGCGCAGGGTGATTCGCTCAGCTACGGCCTCTTCCTGTGCACCGGCATCCTGGTCTGGGGCTTCTTCGCCGAGGTGGTCGGGCGCTGCCAGGTGGTGTTCGTCGAGAGCGCCAACCTGCTCAAGAAGATGAGCTTCCCGCGCATCACCCTGCCGGTGATCGTGCTGCTGTCGGCGGCGCTCAATTTCCTGCTGGTGGCGATCGTCTTCGTCATCCTGCTGCTGGTCGTCGAGCGCTTCCCGGGCGAGGCGATGCTGGCGTTCCTGCCGCTGCTGGTGGTCCAGCAGGGCTTCGCGGTCGGACTCGGGATCCTGCTCGGCACCCTGCACGTCTTCTTTCGCGACGTCGGGCAGTTCTGGGCGGTGCTGCTCAACCTCTGGTTCTGGTCGACGCCGATCGTCTATCCGATCGCGATCCTGCCCGAGAACGTGCGCGACGTCCTGGCCTGGAATCCGCTCACGCCGCTCTTCCTGAGCTATCAGCAGATCGTCCTCGACAACGCGTGGCCGGCGTGGGGGGACCTGGGGCTGCCGCTCGGGGCGGCGCTCCTGTTCGCCGTCGCCGGTCTGCTGGTCTTCCGCAAGCTGTCGGGTGAGATGGTGGACGAGCTGTGAGCGGGGTGGTCCGGGCGCGGAACCTCGGCAAGCGCTACAAGCGCTACGCCGCGCCCCGCTACCGGGCGCTCGAGTGGCTGTCGCTCGGCGCCCTCCGGCGGCACCAGGAGCTTTGGGCGCTGCGCCAGGTGTCGTTCGACGTCGGCGCCGGCGAGGCGGTCGGCATCGTCGGTCAGAACGGCGCCGGCAAGACCACTCTGCTCAAGCTGATCGTCGGCACCACCCAGCCGACCGAGGGCACCTTCCGGGTCGAGGG
>JBFGLX010000170.1:0-7281 GCA_041575955.1 Thermoanaerobaculia bacterium | reverse complement strand
CAGTGGAGCTCGCCGCGCGCCAGCATCGGCTTGAGCAGGTTGCCGGCGTCGGTCGAGCCCTCGGTGCGGCCGGCGCCGACGATGTTGTGGATCTCGTCGATGAACAGCAGCACCCGGCCGTCGCTCTCCTTGACCTCGTTGAGCACCGCCTTGAGGCGCTCCTCGAACTCGCCGCGGTACTTGGCGCCGGCCAAGAGCGCTCCCATGTCGAGCGAGAAGATCGAGCGGTCCTTGAGCCACTCGGGCACGTCGCCGCGCACGATCCGCTGCGCCAGCCCCTCGACGATGGCGGTCTTGCCGACCCCGGGCTCGCCGATCAGAACCGGGTTGTTCTTGGTCTTGCGCGACAGGATCCGAACCACCCGGCGGATCTCGGAGTCGCGGCCGATCACCGGGTCGAGGCGGTCGCGGCGGGCCTGCTCGACCAGGTCGACGCCATACTTGTCGAGCGCCTCGTAGGCGGCCTCGGGCGTCGCGCTGGTCACCCGCTGGTTGCCGCGCACGCCGCGCAGCGCCGCGAGGAAGCGATCGCGGTCGATGCCGGTCTCGGCGAGGATGCGGCCGGCCGGCGTGCCCGAGCCCGTGGCCAGCAGCGCCAGGAAGAGATGCTCGACCGAGACGTACTCGTCCTTGAGCCGCTTGGCCTCCTCTTCGGCCCGCACCAGCGACTGCTGAAGCCTCTGGGTGACGTAGATCTTGCCCGCTTCGCCGCCGGTCGAGACTCGCGGGCGGCGCTCGAGCTCGCCGGCGACCGCGCCGGCGATCGTGGCCGCGTCGACGTCCATCTTGCCGAGCAGCCGGGCAACCAGGCCGTCGGCGTCGCCGAGCAGCGCCAGCAGCAGATGCTCGGTGTCGATCTCCTGGTGGCCGTGCTCGATGGCGATCTTCTGCGCCGCCTGCACGGCTTCCTGCGATTTCTGGGTCAGCTTGTTTTCATTCATGGTTCAAGTCCGTCAACGCCCCGGATCGAAGTCCGAGGCTTCTTTGAGTTTTTCGAACAGCTCGCGCTGCCGGTCGCTGAGGGTCTCGGGGACCATCACGCGGATCTCGGCCAGCAGGTCGCCGAAGGTGCCGTTGCCGGCCGGGAAGCCCTTGCCGCGCAGCCGGATCTTGCGGCCCGACGAGGAGCCGGCGGGCACCCTCACCGTCACCGTTCCGTCGAGGGTTTCGAGGGTGGCCTGACCGCCGAGGGCGGCGTCCCACGGGGTGACCGGCAGGGTGGTCTGGAGGTTCGCTCCGTCGAGCCGGAAGTTGGGGTGGGGGAGCAGGTCGACCGTGAGATAGAGGTCGCCGCGGCGTCCGCTCCGGTTGCCGCCCTGGCCGGCGAGGCGGATCTTCTGCCCCGGCCGGATGCCCCTGGGAATCGTCACCCGCAGCTTGCGCTTCTTGCCGGTGGCGGGATCGCTCAGCTGGATCTCCCGCTTGCCTCCCCGCCCCGCCTCCTCGAGCGACAGGACGATCTTCGCCTCGTGGTCGAGCCCGACCGCCCGCGCCGGGCTCTCGGCGGCGCGGAAGCCGCCGCCGCCCATGCCGCCGCCCCCGAACAGGGTCTCGAAGAAGGAGCTGAACGGGCTGCCGGCGCCGCCGTCGAACTCGATTCGCGTGCCCTGGCCGCGAAAACCCCGGCCGCCGCCGAAGCCGCCGCCACCGCCGCCCCCGCCGAAGCCGAACTGCGAGAAGATCTCCTCGAAGCCCGGTGGCGGCGCGCCGGTTTGCTGGGCCTGCTTCCAGGCCGAGCCGAAGCGGTCGTACTTGGCCCGCTTGTCGCTGTCCTTGAGCACCTCGTAGGCCTCGTTGATGTCCTTGAACTTCTGGTCGGCCTCGGCGGTCTTGTTGATGTCGGGGTGGAACTTCCGGGCGAGCTTGCGGTAGGCGCGCTGGACCTCGTCCTGCGACGCGCCCCGGGCCACGCCCAGGATTCCGTAGTAGTCCTTGTAATCCACCGACGACATCCTCCTCGTTTCGGGGTCGTGTTCCGTTCCGAGGGTCGACTCCGAAATCTTAGTCTTTTCCCCTCACATCCCGTCAACGCGATTGTACAGCGGTTCATTCCACCGGCGCTGCTCAGTCGAAGCGGACTCGGGCGTCCGGCGGTCGGGTCGGGACTAGTTCTCGGCCAGGCGCTCGCGGACGACCGGCTCGAGCCGGGTGAGGCCCGAGTCGAGGCCGTACCGGATCGACTCTTCGGCGCTCTTGCCGTCGACGTGGTAGGCGGCCAGGGCGAGCAGGGCGCCCACCCGGTTGCCGCTTCCGCAGTGGAGCAGGAGGGGTCGCTCCGCCCCGTCGAGGAGCCGCCTGAGCTCGCGCGCGTTCGCCTCGGTGATGCCCTCGGCGCCGTCGATCGGCAGCGCCACGTAGGCCATGCCGAGGCGCTCGACCTGGGCGGGCTCGTCGTCGGCGCCGCGCTCGCCCGGCACCCGCAGGTTGACGACCGTCTTGTAGCCCGAGGCGGCCGCCCGAGCCAGCTGGTCGGCCGTCGGTTGGCCGCCGCTCACGACCCCTTCGAGCGGCTGGCGGGCGTTGGGCAGGAGCTCGCTCCACCCGTCCGTGGGCGCCTCGGCGCCGACCGCGGCCGGCGCGCCGACCTCGGTGCGTTGGCAGCCCCAGACGAGAGCGAGGGCGACAACCCAGCTCGCGAGGATCTCTACTCTCATTTACGGTGACAGTATACGTAAGCCAGGGTCGAGTTAGGGATACTGTCGCCCAGATCGGATACCGGGTGGGGCTCGTGTAGAGTGGCCGGCCGTGAAGCCGGTCCTCTTCGAGCGCGAGCTCATCGTCGTCACCGGCAAGGGGGGGGTGGGAAAGTCGGCCGTGGCCGCCGCTCTGGGGAGGCTGGCGGCCGAGGGCCGGAGCGTCCTGGTCCTGGAGGTCGATCCGCGCGAGAACGTGCACCAGCTCTTCGGCGCGCCCCCGTCCGCGGGCGACTACGTCGAGCTCGGGCCGCGCCTCTATCTCCAGAATCTCAAGCCCGGCCAAGTGCTCGACCAGCTGGTGGTCGAGAAGCTGCGGCTCGCGCGCCTGGCCCGGCGCGTCCTCGAGAGCCCGATCTACCGCCACTTCGCCGAGAGCGCGCCGGGCCTCGAGGAGATGGCCGTCCTCGGGCACGCCTTGCGGGTGTTGCGGGGCCTCGCGCCGAAGGCGCCACCGGTCGACCTGGTGGTGCTCGACGCTCCCGCCACCGGCCACGGCGTGTCGCTGCTGGCGGCGCCGCTGCTGGTCGCCGAGGTCATCCAGCACGGCCCGATCGGGCGCATGACCCGCGAGGTGGCCGACCTGATCGGCGATCCGGGCCGGAGCGGGGTGGTGGTGGTGACCCTCGCCGAGGAGATGCCGGCGACCGAGGCGCTCGAGCTGCGCGCCACCCTCGAGGAGCGGCTCGAGCGGCGGCCCGACCTGCTGATCGTCAACGGCCTCTACCCGCCGGTCGGCCGGGCGAAGGGCGCCGGGGCGGCCTTCGAGCTGTGGCAGCGCCGCCGCCGGCTCAACGAGGAGGAGCTGGCGCGCCTGGGCCGGCACTGGCCGGAGCCCCGGGTCGAGGTGCCGCTGCTGGCGCTCGAGCGCGGCCCCGAGCTGGTCGCCGCCCTCTCCGAATCGCTGCGGCCGGAGCTGGCCGAAGGCGGCGCCGGATGAGTCTCGATCGGTTCCTCGCGCCCCTGGTGATCGTGGTCGGCGGCGGCGGCGTCGGCAAGACCACGCTCGCCGCCGGCCTCGGCCTGCGCTCGGCCGAGGAGGGCACCGACACGCTGGTCATGACCTTCGACCCCTCGATGCGCCTCAAGGACGCCCTCGGGGTGGGCGACAGCGCCCGCGACCGCGAGGTACGGGTGCCGAGCGCCACCTCCGGGCGGCTCGACGCCAGCCTGCTCGACGCCGGGGCGACCTTCGACCGCCTGGTCGAGCGCTACTCGCCGGACGCCGCCACCCGCCGGCGGATCCTGTCGAACCGCTACTACCGGCACCTCTCGGGCGGGCTCTCGGGGATCCTCGAGTACATGGCGGTCGAGCGGCTGTTCGAGGTCTCCAAGGCCGGCCGCTACGGCCGGGTGATTCTCGACACGCCGCCCACCCGCGAGGCGCTCGACTTTCTCGGTGCGCCCGGGCGGATCGTCGAGTTCCTCGACAGCGGGGTCCTCAAGGTGGCGCTCAAGGACTGGTTCGACAAGGACGGCCACCTCCGGCCGGCGCGGCGCCTGGGCGGGCTCGGGCGCCGCCTCGAGCGCTACCTGGACGAGTTCGTCGGGCTCGAGCTGCTGCGCGACATGGCGGAGTTCTTCCAGGCCTTCGGCCCGCTGTTCGAGGGCTTCCGGAGCCGGGCCGACGAGGTGCGGGCGCTGCTCGCGTCGCGCGACACCCTGTTCGTGCTGGTGACCGGGCCCGGCGAGGAGGAGATCCCCGACCTCCTCTTCTTCGCCCGGCGGCTCGAGGAGAGCGGCCACCGGGTGGGTCCGATCGTGGTCAATCGCGTGCATCCGCGGCTGCCGGGCGGCGGCGCGCCCGCGATGGCCGGCTCCGCGGACGGCGTCGAGCTGCTCCACTGGCTGGGCGAGCGCGACCACGCCGGCCTCGAGGCGCTGCGCGGCCTGCTGAGGCCGGAGCAGCCGCTCGCCGTGCTGCCCCTGCTGAGCCGGGCGCCGACCGATCTCGCCGGCCTCTCGGCCCTGGCCGACGAGCTGGTGACGGGCCTCCAATCGTAGGGGTGGGGCTCGCTTGCCGCGGTGCGGAATACATTCTTGCCGCAGTGCGTTGACATTCATGCCGCGATGCGGTATAAATGGTCTTGCCGCGACGCGGCATGAGCCCGCAACGGGCCGCAAAACGTCGCGAAAGCGAAAGCGAGAGGTAGAGAAGATGGTCCGACTGATCAAGCGCTACGAGAGCCGCAAGCTCTACGACACCGAGGAGAGCCGCTACGTCTCGCTCGAAGAGATCGCCGCGTTCGTGCGCGGCGGCCAGGAGGTTCGGGTGATCGACAACACCTCGTCCGAGGACGTCACCGCGCAGACGCTGACGTTGATCATTCTCGAAGAGGGCAAGGCGGGGCGCTCGGCGCTGCCGGCCGAGCTGATGCACGACCTGGTGCGCGCCGGAGAGCGCGCCCTCTCGACCGGGGTGGAGCAGGTTCAGCAGGGCGTCGATCGCCTGCTGCAGGCGTCGATCGACCGCGTCGGCCCGCTGCGCCGGGCGCGCGAGGAGATGGGCGTTCTGCGCTCGCGCCTCGAAGGCCTCGAGAGCTCGCTGCGCAACCTCGAGTCTTCGGTCCCCGCGAAGGCGGCCGCAGCGAAGGGCCCGCGGCCGGCCGCGAAGAAGAAGACCGCCAAGAAGGTGGTCAGGAAAGCCAAACCAAGGAAAACCGCCGCCGCCAAGAAGGCGACGGCTCGCCGTCGGTCCAGCAAGAGCAAGAGCAAAAGCTGACCGGGCCGGCAAACCAGGAGGAAAGAACAATGACTGCCAAGAAGAAGAAGAAGCCGAGCACCGAGATTCGCGAGTCGGCCAACAAGATCTGGCTCGCCGGACTGGGCGCGCTCGCGGTGGCCGAGGAGGAGGGCACCAAGCTCTTCAAGCGGCTGGTGAAAGAGGGTGAGTCGTTCGAGAAGCGGAGCAAGAAGCAGCTCGAGAAGGTCCAGGGCAGGGTCGAGGAAAAGGTCGAGGACGTCCGCGACCGGGCCGAGTCGACCTGGGATCGCATCGGCTCGTCGTTCGACGACCGGGTCGGCGCGACCCTCAACCGGCTGGGCGTCCCGAGCCGGCACGAGATCCAGCGCCTGACCAAGCGGGTCGAGGAGCTGACCGCCAAGGTGGACGATCTCAAGCCGCGGCCGAAGCCCGCCCGCAAGACCACCAGCAAGTAGGCGTGTGAGCGAGCTCCGGCGAGGGTCATGAGCGGATCGGCCAAGAGACGACCGAAGATCGGCCTGGCCCTCGCCGGGGGCGGCCTCGAAGGGGCCGTCTACGAGATCGGCGCCCTCAGAGCTCTGGACGAGTGTCTCGAGGGCGTCGATTTCAACGCGCTCGACATCTACGTCGGCGTCAGCGCCGGCGCCTTTCTGGCCGCCAACCTGGCCAACCAGCTCACCACGGCGCAGATGTGCCGGGCGATCGTCAAGCAGGAGCCCGGCGAGCATCCGTTCCACAGCGGCATCTTCCTGACCCCGGCGCGCAAGGAGCTGCTGCATTCGCTGACCGCGCTGCCCGGGCTGTTCGCCGCGGCGGTCGGCAAGTACCTCCAGAACCCCGCCGATCGCACCCTGATCGACTCGATGACCCGGCTCGGGCGCGCCCTGCCGGTAGGCGTCTTCGACAACGAGCCGATCCGCGCCTACCTCGAGCAGATCTACTCGCTCAAGGGCCGCACCGACGACTTCGGCCGGCTGGCGAGCCGGCTGGTCGTGGTCGCGGTCGATCTCGACTCGGGACGGCCGCGGCGTTTCGGCGAGAGCGGCGACGAGCACATCCCGATCTCCAAGGCGGTCCAGGCCTCGACCGCCCTGCCGGGCATCTATCCGCCGGTCGAGATCGAGGGACGCCACTACGTCGATGGCGTGCTGAGCAAGACTCTGCACGGCTCGGTGGCGCTCGACGCCGGCGCCGACCTGCTGCTGTGCGTCAATCCGATCGTGCCGGTCGACACCCTGCGGGCGGTCGAGCGGGGAGCGATGAAGCGCGGCCAGCTGATCAACCGGGGCCTGCCCTCGGTGCTGTCGCAGATGCTGCGCACCATGATCCACTCGCGCCTCATCGCCGGGCTCGCTTCGTACGAGGATCGCTACGACGGCGCCGAGATCGTCCTGATCGAGCCCCGGCGCGACGACTACCGGATGTTCTTCAACAACATCTTCAGCTGGGCCTCGCGGCGCGACGTCTGCGAGCACGCCTACCGGGCGACCCGGCGCGACCTGCGGGCGCGCCGCGCCGAGCTCGAGCCGATTCTCGCCCGCTACGGGATCGGGCTGAACCTCGAGATCCTCGACGATCGCGACCGCGACCTCTGGGTGCACGTCGGCCTCGCCCACGACGGGCGCAAGCTCGTTTTGCCCCCCAGGCCGTCCGTTACCGAGGAGCTCGATCGCCTGCTCGATCGCCTCGAGTCGACCCTCGGAAGCGCCTGAAGGCCGCCAGGGCCGGGGGTTGGGGGCTGGCAGGTCCCCCGTCCGGGGCTGGCTCGCGCCCCATCTGAAACCGGATCGCGAGAGAGCCTTGCCAGGCGACAAGGCCTGGCAAGTCTCCTCTTGAAGTGGCTGGACGGGGGCGCTGCGCTTTAGGCCCCGTCTGGGGGACCTG
>JBFGLX010000169.1:0-7305 GCA_041575955.1 Thermoanaerobaculia bacterium | reverse complement strand
TGAAGCCCGCGCCCGGCCCGCCGACGTCGACGCCGGTGGTCGCGCCCTGGATCTGGACCGCACCGAGGGCACCCACGGACGAAACGCCCTCGATTGTCGTGACCGCCTTGCCGCCCGTCGAGACCAGCGCCAGGTTCTTGCTGATGAGCACGTTCTCGACGTAGGTGCCGGGAGCGACGCTCACCGTGTCGCCCGCCAAGGCCGCCGCCACGGCCGCTCCGATGGTGCAGTAGGGCGTCCCCAGGACATCGCTGCAGCCACCGTCGTTCTGGTCGACGTTGAGCACGGCTGCGTTGGCTACCGGACTCATGCAGACCAGTAGACCGGCGGAAAGGGCGACAAAACGTAGGACCTTGGACACGACCATGATTCTTCTCCTTGGCTGTCTCCATCGACAGCGGTTCGGGCGCCGGCCACGGCGACGGCCGTCCGGCTCAACACCACTCTCTAGCCCCGACTGAACGTAACGCTACACCTTGTGCGCGACGCACGCGAGAGCCTATCGACGAATGGCCATGTTCCGATGAGAGCGCCCGGCTCGAGCGCCGGAGGATCTCGCCGAAGAGGCGACCGGCCGGGGGCGCTCAGCCGCCGTTGCGAGACGCCGCGCCGCGCCCTGGCCCGCACCGTGCGGCCCTTCCTCTTGACCGTGAAGTGCCGGTAGCCGCGCTCGCCGGTATGCACCGGGATCCCCTGAAGGGAACTGTCGCCAGCCTAGTCGTTGATGCTGGGCGCGTTGAGCCGCCAGGTGCCGCGGCCCAGGGTGCCGGCGACCACCAGCTTCTTCGACGGATCGAAGTCGACGTCCATGATCGGCGCGTTCGGCAGGCCGGTCCCCAGCTTGTGCCAGACCGCGAACCCGTCCGCCTCCCGGGCCACGAAAATGCCGTTGAAGCTCGACACCACCAGCGCGTCGCCACCCGGATCGGTGACGTAGGTGTTGGCCCGCAGGAAGAGGGGATTGAAGGACTGGATGTTGCCGGTGATGTCGGTCCAGGTCGCGCCTTCGTCGGGCGTCATCCAGACCTGGGTGCGGTTGACCAGGAAGGTGACGCCGGTGTCCTGGTCGATGACGATGTCGCGCACCGTCGAGCCGTTGCCGGCGCCGGGATAGGTGGTCGACAGCGCCAGGTTGGTCAAGGCGGCGCCCGAGCGCGTGTAGACCTGGTCGAGGGAGCCGACCATCAGGAAGTTGGGGTTGCCGGGATAGCCGTAGCCGATGGCGTCGAAACCGGTGCCGTTGACCACGATGCCCGGGCCAACCTCGGTGATCGTGTCGCCCTGGTCGAGCGACTCGTAGGTCGAGTTGCCGCCGCCGATGACCAGGCGCGTCGGGTTGACCGCGTTGAGCTCGAGCGGCGTCGAGAACTGGCCGGAGATCGGGTTGCTGCCCGCGGCCGGGTTGAGGCCGACGAAGACGAAGCCCAGGAAGTTGTTGTTCGAGTCCCAGAAGGAGCGGTTGAAGACCTGCAGAACCTGGGCGCTGGTATAGCGAATCGAGATCCCCGGAGTCGAGGTGTCGTCGACCACCACGTCGCCGCCGTCGCCGCCCACCCACAGGAACCAGTCCTTGTCGTTGAACTTGTTCTGCATCGGCGTGCCGTTGTCCTGCAGGCCGCCGAAGTTGATGTCGACGTTGGAGTCGACGATAACGTCGTGAAGCTCGGACGTCTGGATGTTGCCGTTGAGCGAGAACCAATCGCCCGCGTTCGACTGCGGATTGGTGCGCTTGTAGATGCCGCCGTCGTCCACCTCGATCAGGTTCCCGGCGGCATCGAACACCGCCTCGCGGGAATCGGCGTGGGGCGAGCTGTTCGAAATGGTGCCGCCACCGGGCGCGCCGAGGGCGTTCGAGTTCGTCAGGTGCGCCGCCTGGCTGCCCGCCGGCTTCGACGCGTCGACGCGGAAGAGACGGCCCGAGAAGTTGTTGGCGCCGATGGTGTTCGGGAAGAACCCGGGCAGGCCCTCCTCGGGCAGAAACGGCTGGCGGTCGCCGCCGACGTAGACGATGTCCGGGTTGCCGGGATCGGCCACGATCGACATGTGGATCGAGCCCTGGCCCCCGGGGTGAATGCCGACGCCGGCCGGCCCGGTGGCCGGCAGATCGAGAGCCACCCAGCTGCCCGGGTTGCCGCCGGCGCCGGAGCGGAAGAGCCCCACCAGCCGGCCCGAGTTGACGATCGCGCAGTAGACGTTGTTGTGCTTGCCGACCGCGAGCTCGACGTTGCTGGTCACGGTGCTGATCAGCAGGGCGTCCATTGCCGGATCCGACACCTTCGTCCAGGTGGCGCCGGTGTCGTCGCTGCGGTAAACGCCGTTCACCCCACCGGCGAAGTCGGCGAAGTCGGCATTGGTGAACAGCCGCTGCGGGTTGTTGGGATCGCCGACCAGGTCGTAGCTCAGGCCGAGCGGCAGGCCGCTGCCCCCGGCGCCGGAGATCTGGCTGAACGAGGCGCCGCCGTTGGTCGAGCGGAAGATACCGATGTTGGGGAAGCTGAAGAAGTCGGCGATGTTGACCGACACGACCAGCGTCGACCCGCGGGCGGCCACGCCGGAGATGTTCTTGCCGAACAGACCGCCGTCGATCGCCTGCCAGGTGAGGCCGCCGTCGGTGGTGCGGAGCAGGCCGGTGCGGTCGGCGCCGAGGCGGCCGAAGCTGCTGAACTTGCCGATGCCGGCGACCAGCGTCTTGTAGCTCGTGTCGAGCGGGTCGAACTCGAGGGCGCCGATCGCCGACGAGGCCTCGAAGTCGGTCAGCGGCTTCCAGTTGACGTTCTTCGACAGCGCGTTGTTGGTCTTCCAGACGCCGCCGTTCACCGAGCCGACGTAGAGCACCTTGGCGCTGGTCGGATGAGCGGCCACTGTGTGGATGGCGCCTACGGCTTCGTCGCCCGGCACGATGTTCTCCACTTGAGCCGGCGAGATCGGCCCGGGGCCCTGGGCGTGCCAATCGCTGCCCAGCTGGGCGGCGGCCGGAAACGCGCCGCCCGCAACGGCCAGAGCGGCGCCCGCCGCGACAAGCAGGCGACAAGCTATAGAAAGATTAGCGATCCGTCCGACGGTCATACTCGGATTCATGCGCTCACCTCGACCCGTTTGTAGAAAATTCGATCACTTACGGAACCGGCCCCGAAGCCGATTTCTGCGACAACCTTTATGACGCTTGACAGCCGATCTTAGGGAGGGTAGCTTGGCCTGTCAACACGAAAGGGCGCATAGCGTCGATTTGGTGACGGCGGAGCAAACGCCCACCGAAGGAGAAAGAGCAAATGCAGCGATCGACACGGTGGTCCGTCTCGACTTTGATTCTCGCGACCCTGGCATCGACTCTGAGCACGCCGGCCTGGGCGAGCGCGGTGCCGCTGGGCGATGGCGTGGTGGTCGACTCCGCGCGTGGAGTCGCCTATCTGACCAATCCGGGCGGCCAGATGGAAGCCGTCGAGCTGGGCCACGGCAAGGTGGTCTGGTCGGCGAAGATGGCGGCCAAGCCCCTGGCCGCGGACGCTGGCCGGGTCGTCGCGCAGGTCGAATCGGAGGTTGACGGCAGTCTCGAGATCGCCAGCTTCGATGCCGCCAGCGGCAAGCCCGGCAAGATGAAGACGAAGGTCGAGCTGCCGAGCAACGTCAAGGCGCAGCTCCGCGACACGCCCGGCAAGTCGTTCCGGGCCGCGGCCCGGCTCGACGGCGACGAGCTCGTCGTCTCCTGGTTGGCGACCGCCGCGAGCCGCGACGGCGTCGCGCGCGGCTACCTGCCTTCGATCGAAGAGGGCGGTGATCCGGTCGCGGCCGCGGGGTCGGTCGAGCGCCTGGCCGGCGCGGTGCAGGTCGACCTCGACTCGGGCCTCGCGGTCGAGGCCCAGGCGCCCGTCGGCAGCACGACGCAGATCGAGATCCTGCCCGCCGCGGCGGTCCCGGGAGCGAGCGGCAATTTGTACGCCTCCGCCGACGGCCGCCACGTCCTGGCGAGCGAGCGCCAGATCGGCGACGATCCGTTCCAGAGCTACCGCTGGACGCTCTACGCGCGCGACAGTGGCGAGCGGCTCGGAGAGATCTCCAACATCAACTCGGTGGCTCCGTTCGTGGTCGTCGGCGGCAACCTGGTCTATCTCTCGGAGAGATCGATACGCCCGCAGGGCAAGAAGGTGATCGACGAGCCGATGCGGCTGAGAGCCGTCGATCTCGCCCGCGGCGTGCAGCTCTGGTCACGCGACGTGAGCGACTCGAGGTACCGCGGGCCCCTTCCCCACTAGCGCGGCGCTCAGCCGCCGTACGAGTAACCGCGGCGCGCCTTGACCCGCACCTTGCGGTCCTTCGCCTTGACCGTGAAGTGCCGGTAGCCGCGCTCGCCGGCCGGGACCTCGGTCCGGAAGCTCAATAGGTAGTAGCCGGTGTTGTAGCGCGAGATGTCGCGGAAGGCGTCGAGGAAGCGGTTGAAGGTGGCGAAGTAGATGCCGCCGGTCTCGTCGGCGAGCTGGCTCAGGAAGTTGCTCTGCGGCGACTGGTTGCCGGAGCCGCTCATGTCGATCGGGTAGACGGCGACGTTCGAGGCGTTGAGCGCCGCCTCCATCGGCGGGTAGTAGCGCTCGTCGGGCGAGCCGAGGGGCGACTCGGTGCGACCGAAGCCGAGGGTGAAGAGCAGCAGGTTCTTGCGGCCGATGATCGGCCGGGCGGCGTCGGCGACCAGCCGCACCGCGTCTTCGATGCGCAGGCTCGCCCGGTCGAGATCGGCGACGTGGGGCAGGCTCTCGGTGAGCGACGGCCCGGCGCTCGGACGCCCTTCACGGCGCGCCCGCACCGACGGCCGCATGGCGGCGGTGTGCTGGTTGAGGGTCGCCGCCTCGATCGCGTCGCGGATCGCCAGGCGCTCCTGGCTGAAGTCGAGCTGGACCGTCAGCTGGATGTCGAAGCGCACGACGGCGATCCAGTCCGAGGGCCCCATCTCGTTCTCGACCCAGAGATGCGCCTCGCGCGCCGCCCGCAGCCGGTTGCTGATCAGCGCCGCCTTGTCGACCGCCTCGACGGTCTGGTCGTGAAAGAAGAGGACGAAGTAGCGGCTGGCGGGGAGGCCGGGGGGCGGGAATCCCGCGGGTGGCCGCGGGGCGTCGGACGGCGGTGCCGTGCCCGCCGCCGGCAGGTCCTCGTAGCGCGTCGTGTAGAACGTCGCGCTGGTGATCTCGCGCGCCTCGCCGCCCTCCTCGACGGCGAAATCGCTCGCCGTCAGCCCCTTGATCACGCGTCCTCGACGATCGGTGGCCAGCACGTCGACCAGCACCTCGATCACGTCCACTCGCTCCTCGAACTGGCCCAGCGGCTGCTGCTGGGCGGCCACCGGGGTGGCGCCAGCCGGGACCAGGCCCAAGGCGAGAACCAGAGCGACCAGGCGAGCGGTGCGGCGGGCCATGCCGAATCTTAATCCAGTCTCGGAGCCACCGGCTGAGCGATCCAGGCGGGCGGGGGCCCTCGCGCCCTGGCGCCCTTCCGGGGCTAGCCTTCCAGCCCAGCCGGCTGCTCGGGCAGGTGGCGCGCGATCAGCTCGGTGAGCATCGTTTCGGAGACCGCGAGCCCGCTGGCGCCGATGCCGAACCGCGGCATTCGGAGCCAGCCGGCGCAGGAGTGGTTGAGCTTGCCCATGGCCGAGAACCCCGCGACCAGCTCGGTCGGCCGGCGCGGAAGGAGCTGCAGGTACGGCTGGCCCCGCCAGTGAGTCCAACGGTACCCGGCGAACTCGCGCCAGGGAACGACGGCGCCACCCCAGCCCGCGTAGCGGATGCCCGCATCCGAGAGCACGAGCTTGACCCTTCGGTCGACCCACGCCGTGACTCCCACCAGAATCGCCACGATCATGACGATGAGAACCAGCGGCTTGCGCAGAAAGTCGACCGCGAGCGCCGCCGCCAGGCCGGCGAGGCCGACGACGAGCGTCGCGAGGGCGACCCCGCGCGATCTTCTGACCCGGACCGTCTCCATACTCTTGCCGCCGCCTGCATTATTCACGAACGCCCGAGCGGCTCGAGGGCTGCAGCCATTGACTTTCGCGTCCTTTAATCGTATTTTTACGATTATGCACTCCGCCCTGAGCTTCGCCGCCCGCCTGCTGGCCGAGCTGGTGCCCCTCTTCGTGCTGGTCAGCACCCTCGTCTACCTGGCCGTGGACGTCCTGACCCCGGAGCGCATTCAGCGACTCCTGGGCGCGCGCTCGAGCCTGCGCGGCGTGCCGCTGGCGACCCTCTTCGGCGCCCTGACTCCGTTCTGCTCCTGCTCGACCGTGCCGATCGCCAACGGCATGCTGCCCGCGGCGGCGCCGACCGCAGGCAGCGCCACGGTCTCCGATTCGCCCGGTCTCGAGGAGCGCCTCGCGCCCTCCTTGACGCCCACCGGCGCCTCTCCTACTGTGCGGAGCGACCCCCATGAGCGCGCGACCCACCGCCCATCGCCCACCATCGATCCCCGAAGCCTGCTGCACCCTCGACCTCGAGGGCGCGGATCAGGAGCGCTTCCTGCGCATGTGCAAGGCGCTCGGCAACCCGATCCGGTTCGAGATCCTCAAGTTCTTGCTCACCCACCCGGGCTGCATCACCGGCAGCCTGGTCGAGCACCTGCCGATCGCCCAGTCGACCACCTCGCAGCACCTGGCGGTGCTCAAGGAGGCGGGCTGGATCCGGGGGACCATCACCGGCGCGGCGACCTCGTACTGCCTCGACGACGAGCAGGTGGGCTGGTTCAAGCGGATCGTCGGCGAGATCCTCTGATCGGGACCGCCGAGCGCTGGGCGCGCGAGAACCGCGGCGTGCTGGATCAGATCCGCGCCGCCCGGAAGGCGGCTCCAAAGGGGGGACGTGCGAGATGAGCGGCGGCGACGGCTACCGCTTCTACAACACCGCCGACCTGCCGCTCCGAGCCGACGAGCCCGGAGTCCGCCTCTGGGGCGTGGCGCTCGAGCGCTCGATGCTCACCTACTTCGAGCTCGAGCCCGACGCCCGCTTCCCGCTCCACCGGCACGAGAGCGAGCAGATCACGCTGGTCCTCTCCGGGAAGCTGCTGTTCGAGGTCGAGGGAGAAGAGATCGTCGTCGGGCCGGGCGAGGTGATCGCCCTCGCGTCGAACACCCCGCACGCGGTGCGCAGCCTCGAGGAGCCGGTGCGCGCGGTCGACGCCTGGTCCCCACCGCGCGAGCGCTACCGAGGCGCTCGAAACCCGGCGATCACCGACCCGATCGGCGACCCCGGAGTGCGTCAGAGATAGAGGTGGATGTCGGCCTTCTCCATGACCGCCATGAAGCTCAGGTACTCGACCAGCGGCAGGTCG
>JBFGLX010000168.1:0-7348 GCA_041575955.1 Thermoanaerobaculia bacterium | reverse complement strand
TGACCGAGACGAGCGCCGAGACGAACAGGACGCCCGAAACCAGCCAGACGGCGATCAGCGGCCCGGTCCGCGGCGGCCGCGCGAGCGCGGGCAGGAGCAGGGCGAGCGCCGGCAGCAGGTAGCGGTTGCCGACGAACGACGCCCCGCCGAAGTAGTTCTCCGGCATCCAGATCAGGTAGAACGCGGCCAGCCCGGCGACGGTCCCGAGGAGCATCGCACTCTGGAGCGCGAGCCGCCCGTGGCCGGCGCCGCGCACCGCGGCACCGAGCAGGACCACGGCCGCCGGGAAGTAGATCAGGGCGCCGGTGTGGCGTCCGACCAGGAAGTAGAGCGCGGCGTAGGCGCTCGACCGCGGCCGGATCTCCGGCCGCACCGCCAGGCGCTGGGGCGCGCGCCCCTCGACGAACTGCTCGAGCGCCTGCTCGCGGTCGGCGCCGGCCGGGTAGCCGGTCGCGCGGTTGAAGGTCGCCCGCTCGGCCCGGTAGGGGTTCGGGCTGCCGATCAAAGCGATGTTGAGGACCAGAACGGCGCCCACGCCCGCGGCCGCCGCGGCGCCGACCGCGAGCCCCCGACGGGCACGCCCGCCGGCCCCGAGAGCGACGGCGACGCCCGCCGCCAGGATCGCGTTGGGCAGGCGCATGGCGACCAGGCAGCCGAGCAGCAGCCCGCCCGCCACGGCCGTCGCGGGCCCCGGCGATCGGCCACCGCCACCGAGCGCCAGGCTGGCGCCGGCCAGCGCCAGGGCGAGCTGGAGGGCGTCGCCGGTCGACCAGGCGATCTGCGGCAGGACCGCGCCGGTGGCCGCGAACGTCGCGATCGTCAACAGCCAGGCTCCGCGCCGCTCGCCGCTGGGGACCGTCCGCCAGAACAGCCCCAGGCCGGCGGCGAGCGCCAGCGCATTGAGCGCCGCCAAGCCGCCCCGTCCGAAGAGGGCGAAGAGGGGAGCCGCGGCCAGCGGATAGACCACCGGCTTCGAGTAGGCGATCCGATCGCCCGCTCGCTGCAAGATGACCGTCCGGCGCGCCGGCGGCTCGGCCGCGTCGAGCCGCGCCCGGTCGACCCCGGTGAACTCGAGATCGCCGTCGAGCGCCAGGCTCTCGGTCATCGCCAGGAAGGTGCTCTCGTCGCCCGCCACGGCGCTCCACGAGCCCCGCTGCTGCGCCAGCGCCAGCAGACCGCCGATGCTCGCGAGCGCCAGCAGGGCGGCGGCGAGCCCGAGTCGACGTTCCGGCTGGAGGAGACCCCGCACGCGGTGACAGGATACTGAATTCGGCCCCCTGCACGCGATGCCGGCGGCCTCGATCGGGGACTCCGGACGGCGTGTGACGGGCAATCTTGATCGGCGCCCAGCCCGGTGCTATGGTGAAGATCCTCCGTTGTATGAGATCACCCCTTCGACGGCCCCGCTCAGCATCCCCGGCGGGCTCGCCGTATCCGTCGCACCAGCCAACTGGACCAGAGGAGGCCCGAACCGATGAGCCAGAATGACAGCCTGAAGCAGGAGCTGCTCGACACCGACGATGAGTACCGCCGCCTTTTCGAAGAGCATCAGAACTACGAAAGGCGGCTCGAGTCGCTCCACCAGAAGTCCTTCTTCTCCGAGGAAGACGAGCACGAGGAGAAGCGCATCAAGCTTCAGAAGCTGCGCCTCAAGGACCGGATGCAGGCCATCTTGAGAAACCACCGCGAGACCGGCGTCTCGGCCAACACCGTCTGACCGGCGGCCGGACCAGCCGGCCCCCCAGACCGACCTGCTCACCAGCGTTTGATTCAGGGGCCGCAAAGGCCTGGAGATACGAGGCTTGCGACCGAGGGCGACCCCACGATGACGTTTGCCAGGGAGGCCTGGCCGTTCGTGCTGCCCTTCGCGCTCCTGGCGCTGGCGGCCCTGGCCCTGCGCCGGCCGGCGCTGGCCGCGATCGCCGGCCTGCTGGCGGTCGCGGTGCTGCTCTTCTTTCGCATCCCGGCCCGCCCGTCGAGCCCGGCTCCCGGCGTCGTCCTGGCGCCGGCCAACGGCAGGATCACCAGCGTCGGACGGGTCACCGACCCCGAGTTCGCGCGCGGCGACTTCCACCACGTCGTCACCTTCCTGTCGGTGTTCAACGTCCACGTCCAGCGGGCGCCGGTCGCCGGGGAGGTGGTCGCCACCCGCCACCGGCGCGGCCGCAAGGTGGCCGCCTTCCGACCGGACGCCGGCGAGGTCAACGAGAGCCGCCTGTCGGTGATCCGCACCACCACCGGCGACACCCTCGCGGTCGAGCAGATCGCCGGCCTGCTCGCCCGGCGCGTGGTGAGCTACCTGCGCCAGGGCGAGCGTGTCGAGAGCGGCGAGCTGATCGGTCTGATCAAGTTCGGCTCGCGCGTCGATCTCTATGTGCCGTCGAGCTACCGGCTGCTGGTCGAAGCGGGACAGACCGTGCACGAGGGCCTGACGCCGATGGCCGCGGCGCCGGGAGGACTGGTGAGAAGTGCAGGCTAGGATCGCGCTCGTCGGGACCTCGACGCTGCTCGGCGAGGAGATCAAGACCGAGCTCGGCCAGCGGCGCGACCTCTGGAGCGAGCTCCGCCTGCTGACGTTCGATGCCGAGAACCTCGGCAAGGTCGCCGAGCTCGACGGCTCCGCCACCTTCGTCAACACGCTCACCCCGGAATCGCTCGACGGGATCGACATCGTGCTGCTGCCGGCCGAAAAGGCGGCCGGGCACGACCTGATCAGCGAGTTCCCGAGCCGGGCGACGGTTCTGGTGGTGGCGCCCGACTACCGCCTGAAGGGCGCGGTGCCGCTGGTGGACGGCGTCAACCTGACCGGGGGCAAGCTGCCGGAGTCGGCGCTCGGCAGCCGGCTCCTGGTCAGCCCGCACCCGGCGGCGATCGTCCTCTCCCTGCTGCTCCGCCCGCTCCTGCCCCTGGGGCTCGAGCGGGCGGACGGCCTGCTCATGCTGCCCTCTTCGATGAAGGGCCAGGCCGGGCTCGACGAGCTACTCGAGCAGAGCCGGCGAATCCTCAGCTTCCAGAGCAACCCTCCGCAGGAGGTCTTCGGGCATCAGCTCGCCTTCAACCTGCTACCCACGGCGGAGACCCCCGAGATCCTGCTCGGCGACGTCGCCACGGTTCTCGGCGCCGCGCCGCGGCTGTCGCTGCACCTGACCCAGGCGAGCGTCTTCCACGGCTGCACGCTCGCGCTCCACCTGAGCTTCGACAGCGATCTCGCCGCCGAAGCGGTCCGCGAGGCGATGGTCGGCAAGCCTTTCCTGAGCTTCTCCGAAGCTCGCCACCTCGGGCCGATCGACTCGGCCGGCCGCGACGACATCCAGATCTCCAGCCTGGCCGCCGACGGCAGCGGCAGCGCGGGCACCTTCTGGCTGGTGGCGGTCTTCGACAACCTCACTCGCGGCGGCGCCAAGAACGCGGTCGCCATCGTCGAGGCGCTGGCGCGGGCTGCGCCGGCCTGAGCCCCACCTTCTCGGTCACGGCCCGCGTCCCGGGTGGCGGCCTCCCCCACCCCCCGTGCAGTCCCTACTCGCCGCTCTCCGCCGGCCGCTCCGGCAGCTTGCCCTCGCGCGCCAGGTACTCCTCCACCGCGAGCAGGTTGTCGTCGCCGGCGCGCTCGACCACCTGCAGCAGCTCCTCCATCGTGGTCACCTCCTCGAACTGCTCGTCGACGAACCAGTCGAGGAAGCGCAGCGCGATGTAGTTCGACTCCTCCTTGCCGATGTCGACCAGCTCGTAGATCTGGCGGGTGACCTCCCGCTCCCCGTCGAGCGCCGCACCGACGGCGTCGGCGGCCGAGCCGAACTCGCTCCGCGGCGCGGCGATCTGGGGAATCCGCAACGGCCCGCCGGCGTCGACGATGAAGTTGACGAACTTCATCGCGTGGTCGCGCTCCTCTTCCGACTGCCTGAAGAAGAAGCGCGCCAATCCCCCGAGGCCCTCCTGGGCGAAATACGAGGCGATCGCGATGTACTGCATCGACGCGCCCATCTCGTTGCCGACCTGCTGATTGAAAGCCTCGAAAAGCTTGTCGCTGCCAAGAGACATGTCGGTCCCTCCTCGAGCGGATACCTACCACACCTGCCAGGGCCGCGCCACCGGCCGGGGAAGCAATGCCGCGCGTCCGTTGTTATATTCCATCACCCGGCCTGAACCGAGCGCAGCCAACAGGAGAGCCCATCGCACATGGTTAACGATCAGAACGCCGACAAGGTCCACGACGTCGTGATCCTCGGCTCCGGACCGGCAGGCTTCACGGCGGCGCTTTACGCCGCGCGGGCGAATCTCGCGCCGCTGCTGCTCGAAGGCAACCAGCCGGGCGGCCAGCTGACGATCACCACCGACGTCGAGAACTACCCCGGCTTCCCGGAGGGGATCCTCGGACCCCAGCTCATGGAGGACATGCGCAAGCAGGTGCAGAGATTCGGCACCGTATGCAAGTTCGAGGCGGCGACCGGGGTCGAGATCGACGGCCGGCCGTTCCGGGTGAAGACCGACGGGGGAAGCTACCTCGCCAAGACCCTGATCATCGCCACCGGCGCCAGCGCCAAGCAGCTCGGCCTGGAATCCGAGAGCCAGCTCATGGGCTACGGCGTCTCCGCGTGCGCGACCTGCGACGGCTTCTTCTTCAAGGACAAGGAGCTCGTGGTAGTGGGCGGCGGCGACACGGCAATGGAAGAGGCGACCTATCTCACCAAGTTCGCCAGCAAGGTGACGGTGGTCCACCGCCGGGACGAGTTGCGCGCCTCGAAGATCATGCAGGACCGCGCGTTCAAGAACCCCAAGATCGAGTTCCAGTGGAACAAGACCGTCCAGGAGATCCTCGGCAGCCGCGCCGACGGCGTGCACGGGGTCCTGCTGCGCGACACCCAGAGCGGCGAGACCTTCGAGTTTCCCTGCCAGGGCGTCTTCATGGCCATCGGGCACCAGCCCAACACGGCGATCTTCGAGGGCAAGCTGGAGATGAACGGCGTCGGCTACCTGCGGGTCGCCGAGCCCAGCACGCGGACCAACGTCGACGGCGTGTTCGCGGCCGGCGACGTGGTCGACCCGACCTACCGGCAAGCGGTCACCGCCGCCGGCATGGGCTGCAAGGCGGCGATCGACGCCGAGCGCTGGCTCGAGGCGCAGGACTGATGGGCGCTCCGAAGACCCTCGGCGAGCTGCGCGCCTCCGGCTATCGCTCGCGCACCGTCAAGCAGGAGATCCGCGACAACCTCAAGCGCCAGCTGGCGGCGGGCGGCACCCTCTTTCCCGGCATCCTCGGCTACGAGCGGACGGTGATCCCGGGCGTCGTCAACGCCCTGCTGGCCAAGCACGACTTCATCCTGCTCGGGCTGCGCGGCCAGGCCAAGAGCCGGCTGCTGCGCTCGCTGGTCGAGCTGCTCGACGAGGAGATCCCGGTGCTCGCCGGCACCGAGCTCAACGACGATCCGCTCGCTCCGGTCTCGACCCGCGGCCAGCGGATGGTCGCCGAGCTCGGCGACGAAGCCCCGGTCGAGTGGCTGCCGCGCGAGCTGCGCTACAGCGAGAAGCTGGCGACGCCCGACGTCTCGATCGCGGACCTGCTGGGCGACATCGATCCGATCAAGGCGGCGACCCGCAAGCTGACCTACGCCGATCCCGAGGTGATCCACTTCGGCATCGTGCCGCGCACCAACCGGGGCATCTTCGCGATCAACGAGATTCCCGACCTGGTGCCCCGCATCCAGGTCGGCCTGCTCAACCTGCTCGAAGAGCGCGATCTGCAGATCCGCGGCTTTCCGGTGCGCATCCCGCTCGACATGCTGATGGTCTTTTCGGCCAACCCCGAGGACTACACCAACCGCGGCAGCATCATCACGCCGCTCAAGGATCGGATCTCGTCGCAGATCCTGACCCACTACCCGGACGACGTTCAGACGGCGCAGGAGATCACCAGCCAGGAGGCCTGGCTCGACCGCGAGAGCCCGGTGCGGCTGGCGCCCGAGTTCCTGCGCCTGATCGAGGAGATCACCTTCGCGGCGCGCGCGAGCGAGCTGGTCGACCAGACCTCCGGGGTCAGCGCCCGGGTGTCGATCTCGGCGATCGAGCTGCTGGTCTCGAACCTCGAGCGCCGCGCCCTGGCCACCGGCGAGACCGAGGTCTACCCGCGCCTGTGCGACCTCAACATGGTGCTGCCCGCGCTCACCGGCAAGGTCGAGATGGTCTACGAAGGCGAGCAGAAGGGGGTCGAGGTGGTGGCGCGCCAGATCATCGGCGAGGCGGTGCGCAAGCTCTTCGAGGAGCGCTACCCGCCGGTCGGTCGCGAAGTCGGCAGCGGCAGCAAGGACGACACCGGCCCCTATTCGCCGATCGCCGCGTGGTTCGCCGCCGGCAACGAGCTGCTGCTCTCCGACGAGCAGTCGTTCGACGACTACGAGCGCGCGCTCGCCGGCGTCGACGGCCTGATGCCGCTGGCCGAGGGCCACGCGCGTGAGCGGCACCAACGGGCGTTCAACGCCGAGCTGATCCTCGAGGGGCTGCACCAGAGCCTCAAGCTCGGACGGGAAGACCTCGACAGCGGCGTCACCTACAAGGAGCTGGTCAAGCTCCAGCTGCTCAAGCCGCATCGCGGCCCCACTCGCGAGGTGAACTAGGGGCAGCGCCGACTCACGCACGGAGACACTAAATCGCGCCACCGCTACTTTCATCTCGATCCCGACTTCCTCCGGTCGCTCATGGCCGGCCTGGATCTCATGCGGCTGTTCAACCAGCTGCTGCTCGCCTCGGGAGGCGACGTCGGCGAGACCATGGAGTGGATGCGCTACCTCCAGCAGCAGGGCTACATCCACGAGAGCGTCGATCTCGAGGAGTTCTTTCGCGAGCTGGAGGCCCAGCGGCTGGTCGAGCGTAGCGGCGACGGCAGCCTGTCGCTGTCGAGCAGCGGCGAGCGGCGCATCCGGCGCAGCGCCTTCGAGGAGATCTTCTCGAATCTGAAGAAGGGCGGCATCGGCTACCACGCGGTGCGCGCCGAGGGCGAGGGGGTCGAGCAGCTTCCGGAGCGCCGGCCCTACCGGTTCGGCGACGACCTGCACCGCATCGACTCGACCGCCTCGGTGCACAACGCGCTCCGCCGCACCGTGGGCGAGCTCGAGCTCGCCGAGGACGATTTCGAGGTCTACGAGACCGAGCATCTCTCGGCGTGCGCCACGGTGGTGGCGATCGACGTCAGCCACTCGATGATCCTCTACGGCGAGGATCGGATCACCCCGGCCAAGAAGGTGGCGCTGGCGATGGCCGAGCTGATCACCACCCGCTACCCCAAGGACTCGCTTTCCGTGGTCCTGTTCGGCGACCGGGCCGAGCGGGTGGAGCTGTCCGAGCTGCCCTACATCGA
>JBFGLX010000167.1:0-7369 GCA_041575955.1 Thermoanaerobaculia bacterium | reverse complement strand
GGCCGCTCGCCATCCGGCTCAGGCGGCCGACGTTGCCGAACAACCGGCTGCGCAGCGGCACCCCGTGCTCGGCGTTGTAGCGCGCCAGGAGCTCGAACTTGATCTTCGCCATGTCGACCGACGACGGGCACTCCGCCTTGCACGCCTTGCACTCGACGCACAGGTCCATCACTTCGAACATCCGCCGGCCGGTCAGCTCGGCCGCCGGCAGGACGCCCGAGAGCGCGGCCCGCAGGGCGTTGGCCCGGCCGCGGGTGGAGTGCTCCTCCTCGCGCGTGACCATGAAGCTCGGGCACATGGTGCCGCTCCCCTTGCGGCAGACGCCGGCGCCGTTGCACATCTCGATGGCGCGGTCGAAGCCGTGCTCGGCACTGAAATCGAGCCGGCTCTCGGCCTGGAGCGCCCGGTAGCCGGGGCCGAAGCGCAGGTGCTCCGTCATCGCCGGTGCGTCGACCACGTTGCCCGGATTGAGCAGGTTGTCGCGGTCGAAGATCTGTTTGACCTGGCGGTAGAGCGCGTAGAGCTCGGGGCCGAAGAAGCGCTCGTTGATCCAGCTGCGCGCCCGGCCGTCGCCGTGCTCGCTCGACAGGGCGCCGCCGTAGCCGTGCAGAAGCTCGACCGTGAAGCCGAGGATCTCGGGCAGCTTGGCGACCTCGGCGGCGAGCTTGGCGTCGATCAGCGGCCGGATGTGGATGCAGCCGGCGCTGGCGTGGGCGTAGTAGGCGACCTCGGTGCCGAGGCCGTTGCAGAACTCCTCGATCTTGCGCACGTACTCGGCCAGATGCTCGACCGGTACCGCCGCGTCCTCGATGAACGGGATCGGCTTGTGGTCGCCCTTGATGCTCATGAGCAGCCCGAGCGCGACCTTGCGCACGGTCCAGACGTCGCTCTGCCGCCCGGGCTCGAGCACCGGCACCAGGCCGGTCAGGCGGACCCGGGCGCGCCGCAGGATGCCGGCCAGCCGATCGATCCTGCCGCCCAGCCCGACCGAGCTCTTGGCGTGGAACTCGGTGATCAGCAGGCAGTTCGGATCGCCGTCGACGAAGGTGTCGAGCAGCCGCGAATAGCGCGGCACGCCGCGACAGAGCGTCAGACCCATGTGGTCGAGCAGCTCCACCGCCGACGGCTCGGCCTCGAGCACGATCGGAACCGCCGACAGCGCCTCGTCGAGGCTCCGGAAGTGCAGCAGCGCCAGCCCCGTAACTTCAGGGACAGGCACCAATCTCAGGGTCGCGTCCTCGATCACCGCCAGCGTGCCCTCGCCGCCGCACACCAGCTGCGCCAGGTTGAAGCGCCGGTCGCGCGGCTGGCTGAACGACACACCGCCGACGAACCGATCTAGGTTGTAGCCGCCGCACCGGCGCCAGTGGCGCGGCGTGCCGGCGCGGACGACCTTCTGGTTGCCTTCGCTCGACACCAGGGCGGCGATCCGCCGGTAGATCTCGCCCTCGAGGCCGCCCCGCCGGCCGCGCTCGGCGACCTGCTCGCGCTCCAGCGGTTCGAAGCGCGCCCGGCTGCCGTCGGCGAGCAGCACGTTCGTCTCGAGCACGTGGTCGGCGGTCATGCCGTACAGGATCGAGTGGCTGCCGGTCGAGTTGTTGGAGACGATGCCGCCCATCGCCGCGCGATCACTGCTCGCCGGATCGGGGCCGAACTGGAGGCGGTGCGGGCGCAGCCTGCGGTTGAGGTCGTCGAGCACCATCCCCGGCTCGACCCGCACCCGGCGGTCTTCGGGATCGATCTCGAGCACCCGATCGAGGTGTCGCGACATGTCGATCACCAGCGCCTCGTTGACCGCCTGGCCGGCCAGGCTGGAGCCCGAGGTGCGGGGCAGGAGCGGCAGCTTGTGCTTGGCGGCGACCTCGACCGCGGCGTGGACGTCCTCGGTGGTCCGCGGCAGCAGCACGCCGTAGGGCTCGACCTGGTAGATGCTGGCGTCGGTGCTGTAGAAGACGCGAGCGTAGTCGTCGGTGCGCAGATCGCAGTCGACCAGCGACTCGAGCTCCGCCAGAGCCTCACGAACCGATTCGGGAAGCGGCCGCATGGCTAGCCCGATCTTCTCACCGGCCTTCGATGCAGAAGACCGCAAGTGCCTGGAGATGCAAGGCTTGCGACCGAGAGCGACGCAAGCGTACCGGACCTGCGTCGAAAAGCTCGACGGGAGTGAAACGCAGCAGATTCAGGTAGTTGCGGCATTCTGGGCGAAGGTTGGCGAGAAGGTCGGGCTAGGCGGTGGAAAGACGATCGATGCGGCCGAGCCGCGCGGCCTGGAGGGCCACCGAGGCGCTCGCGCGCACTCCGTCGATCAGGCCGGCGAACCGTGGATCGTTGGTGTGGCCCCGCCGGTAGCGGTAGTAGATCTGCTGGATGATGACCGCGATCTTGAACAGCCCGAAGACGTAGTAGAAGACCAGGTCGCCGAGGTCCCGCCCGCTAGCGACAGCATAGCGCTCGGCCACCTCGAGGCGCGACAGGTTGCCGGGCACCGTCGTCGGGCTGAGCTCGAGCGCGCGCAGCGCCGGCGGATCGTCCGGATCGACCCAGTAGCCGAGCGTGGTGCCGAGATCCATCAGCGGGTCGCCGAGGGTCGCCATCTCCCAGTCGAGCACCGCCAGCACGCGGCCCGGGTCGTTGCGGTCGAGAACCAGGTTGTCGTACTTGAAGTCGTTGTGTACCAGGGCGGCCGATTCCGAGGCCGGAAGCCGCCGGTCGAGCCACTCCGCCACCCCGTCCATCTCGGGAACCTCGTCGGTGCGGGCGGCGCGCCAGCGCCGCGTCCAGCCGTCGATCTGCCGCCGGCCGTAGCCGTCGGGGCGGCCCAGATCGCCCAGCCCGGCGGCAGCGTAGTCCACCGCGTGCAGCTCGGCCAGGGTGTCGACCAGGGCGGCGGCGATGCGACCCATCTCCGGCGGCTCGGGATGCCGCTCGGGCGGCATTCGCGGCCTCAGGATCACGCCCTCGACTCGCTCCATCAGATAGAACGGCGCGCCCAGGACCGACGGATCGTCGCAGTAGGCGAGCGGCCTCGGCACCTTCCGATAGACGGCCTCGAGCGCCGACAGCACCCGGAACTCGCGTCCCATGTCGTGGGCCGAGCGCACTTTCGAGCCGAACGGCGGTCGCCGTAGCACCAGCTCGCGCGCGCCGGCCCGCACCAGGTAGGTCAGGTTCGAGAAGCCGCTCGGGAACTGCTCGATCTCGAGCGGGCCGTCGAGCTCGGGGAGCGCTTCGGCCAGGTAGGCGGCGAGAGCCCGGAGGTCCAGTTCCTCGCCAGCGCGCACCACACCAGGCCGATCCAGTCCGTCTCCCGGCATCGTCCGGACAGGATACTCAACTCGTGCGTTACGGTCTCTCGCCACCCGACGTGTAGTAGCGTTTCGAGCCAAGGACCTGTGCGCACGTTGCCAGGCCTGGTGGAATGAGCGACTCGCTCCGCGCCTTCGCCTCGAGGCTCGTGCCGCTGGCGATCACGCTCGTCGTGGCTTGCGCCGGAGACGCGGACCCGCCGAACGACGGGGACGGGGGCTCCGCGGCAACCGAGACCAGCTCGTCGGTCCGACCTGAAGTCGATCTGCCGGCAAGCGACAATCGCGGCGGCCTGACCGATCGAGAACGAGCGTGTCTCGAAGAGTGGCGCGAGCGCAGCCTGCCACCCCAGCTCGAGGTCGCCGTTCCGCCGGAGCTCCGCCGCCAGCCCGTGCTCCGGACCATCGTCACCTGGGATGGCCAGGTGGTGGCGCTCGCCTGGGACCGGGCCTATCGGGTAGATGTGGAGAGTGCGAGCCTGATCCGTGTCGATGTTCCGCCCTGTCCTACGCTCCTGGACCTGGGCGAGAGCGCCGACCGGCTCTTCGCGCTCTGCTCGAAGCGCGGAGACCCCTATGTGGTGACCCGGACGAAGGCCGCGGGCAGCGTGTGGGAGTTGACTCTGGCCCTCGCCCAGGACGATTTCCTCCCCACCGGACCCCTCAAGGCGAGAGCAGCGGGGCCGTGGGGCCGGCTGGCGGTCTCCGACGGTGCCGTCGCCGTGGTCGGGACCGAGGCCTTCTGGTGGAGATCCGTGGAGCACCCCGAATGGACGAAGCGGGAGCTCGCGCTTCCGGACCCACCCCGAGTGCTCGACTCCAAGACCCCTCCGGACGCCGCCGCGCTGGTGGCCGACGCCCTCCTCGTCGCGTGGGACCACGGCGAGTTCGGACACTGGTTCTACCGCATCGAGATCGATCCCGGAGGCGCGGTCGGTCAGCCGACACCGGTCGCGGCGACCGCGGTGAAGTCCATCGTCGAGGACGACCGTGGCGTCGTGTGGGTAGCCACAGGCGCGCAGATCGGGTTGGCTGCGGAGGGTCAGGTTCTGACGCTCGAAGGGCGAACGGTCCGCAAGATCCTCGACGAGAGCGCCTTGCGATGCGAGCTCCCGGCTCCCGGCCTGGGACTGCCCCAGCCGGCGGAGATCGACGGCCTGACTCTGGACGGCGACGGACGACCCCTGGTCCTGGCGGGCGATCTGGGAGTCTTCCGAATCGACGGCGAGGCCCTGGTGCCCGTGATCCGGCAACGGATGATCTTCGAATACCGGAACGACGTTGGGACCATCGTGCGAGACGCTCCGGTGGGGATCGTCGCCACGGAGCGCGGCATCTTCGTAGCCTCCCGCTCGCTCGGCGTCCTCGCTTTCTTGGAGCGGGATGGCGAATACGAGCTCTCGCAGATCGTGCGGCACTGAGCGCTCGGATTTCAGTATCCTCTGCCCCAGTCCATGGACTTCGACCCGAGTCCCCGCATCCGCGACCTGCTGGCCACGATCAACGAGCTCGTGGACACGGAGCTCGTGCCCCTGGAGCCGGACTTTCTCTCACGGCCGTTCACCGAGCTGATCCCGGCGCTCGAGAAGAAGCGCGGCCGAATCCGCGAGCTCGGGCTCTGGGCGCCCGGCCATCCGAAAGAACTGGGCGGCCTGGGGCTCGATTTGGTCGATCTCGGTCTGATCTCCGAGGCGGTCGGCCGCACGCCGCTCGGCCACTACGTCTTCGGCATGCACGCCCCCGACGCCGGCAACGTCGAGGTGCTCCACCGGCACGGCACCGCGGAGCAGAAGGAGCGCTGGCTCGGACCGCTGGTCGACGGCAAGATCCGCAGCTGCTTTTCGATGGTCGAGCCCGACATGCCGGGGTCGAACCCGACCATGCTCGAGACCACCGCGATCCACGACGGCGACGACTATGTGATCAACGGCCGCAAGTGGTTCACCACCGCCGCCGAAGGCTCGGCGTTAGCGATCGTCATGGCGGTTACCGACCCCGACGCCGAGCCCCACCGCCGCGCGAGCATGATTCTGGTGCCGACCGACGCCCCGGGCTTCGAGCTGGTGCGCAACATCCCGGTGATGGGACACGCGGGCGAGGACTACTTCAGCCACGGTGAGATCGTCTACGCCGACTGCCGGGTGCCGCGCGCGAACCTGCTGGGCGCCCAAGGCGACGGCTTCGTGATCGCCCAGGAGCGTCTCGGGCCGGGCCGGATCCATCACTGCATGCGCTGGCTCGGCATCTGCCGCCGGGCGCTCGAGCTGATGTGCGACCGGGCGCTGTCGAGAGAGATCGCCCCGGGCCGTAAGCTGGCCGAAAAGGAGATCGTGCAGGCGTGGATCGCCGAGTCGCACGCCGAGATCGAGGCCGCCCGGATGCTGACGCTGCAGACCGCGTGGAAGATCGAGCGCCACGGCTGGCGCGAAGCGCGCCAGGACGTCTCGGCGATCAAGTTCCTGGTCGCCGGAACCATGCAGCGGGTGATCGACCGGGCGCTCCAGGTGCACGGCGCCCTGGGGATGACCGACGACACCCTCCTGGCCTTCTACTACCGCGAGGAGCGGGCGGCGCGGATCTACGACGGCCCCGACGAGGTGCACAAGGTCTCGCTCGCCCGGCGCATCCTCCGGGAGCGTAGGTCGAGCGCGCAGGACGCGGTGGGCTGAACGCCCCGCCTACGACTCGGCGGCCGCCTCCTCGCCGCGCAGCCGCTCGAGCACCGCATCCAGGAGCCGGCCGTTGGTCGCCAGCGCCTCGGGCGCCCGATGGGTCGGGCGGCCCCGCCAGTCGGTGAACGATCCGCCCGCCGCGGTCACCACCGCCGCCGGGGCGGCGTTGTCCCAGACGCTCATGATCCCCTCCAGGACGACGTCGACGCGGCCGGTCGCCAGGAGCAGGAACGCGTAGGCGTCCGGCCAGCCGCGCTCCTCGCGGCAGCACCGGCGCAGCCTGCGATAGGCCGCTTCCCGGCCGTGCCGTGCCAGGAGACGCGTGCTGGTGGTCGCGATTCTGGCCTCGGACAGTCTCGCCACCTCCGAGACCCGCGCCGGCCGGCCGTTCCAGCGCGCCCCCAGCCCCTTCGCCCCGCAGACGAGCTCGCTCACGGCGGGCGCGTTGATCACCCCCAGAACCATCTCGCCCCGCCACTCGAGTCCGACCAGGTTGGTGTAGAGCGGCACGCCCGAGACGAAAGCGAAGGTGCCGTCGACGGGATCGAGAATCCAGCGCGCCGGCTCGGAGCCTTCCTGCTCGCCGAACTCTTCGCCCAGGATGCCGTGGCCCGGGAACGCCTTCGCGATGCGCTCGCGCAGCAGCTCCTCGGCGGCGCGGTCGGCGATCGTCACCGGCGAGTCGTCGGCCTTGGTCTCGACCCGGACGCCCTCCCGGAAGTAGCCCAGGGTCAGGCGGCCGGCCTCGCGGGTCGCGTCGACGGCGAATTCGAGGATCTCCTTGAGCTCGTTCGGGGTCATGGCTGGCACGCAGGCCCAGAGCATTATGACCGCTCGCTTCGACTATGATGCCGGCCGCGAAGCATGTTCGGACGGGGACGATTCGAGCCTCTCCTGCTCGGCCTGCTCCTCGGGCTGGGCGCGGAGCCGGCAAGCGCCGACTCGACGCCATCCACCTGGAGCGAGGTGCGGACCGAGCACTTCCGCGTCCTGGGGCACGAGGCTCCCGAGCGGGTCGAGGAGATCGCGATCGCCGCCGAGCGGCTGTTCCAGGTGCTCGATCGCGTCGCGCCCAGCCCCGCTGCGGCTCGGCGGGAGCCCATCACCTGCTTCGCGTTCGACTCCTTCGAGAGCTACCGCCTGTTCGCCCGCGCCGGCTCCGATTCCGGCTACCTCGTTGCGCACGCCCACGGCGTCTACGCGGCCTTCGTGTCCGGCCAGGAGCCCACCCGGCAGATCTACCGCCACGTGGTGACGCTCCTGCTCGAGACCCGCTTTCCAGGCCTGCCCGAGTGGTTCCGGCAGGGCGCGGCCGAGGTCTACAGCGCTCTGGAGATCGACGGCGGGAGGCTGATCCTGGGCCGGGCGATCCCGACCCACCTGATGTTCCTC
>JBFGLX010000166.1:0-7375 GCA_041575955.1 Thermoanaerobaculia bacterium | reverse complement strand
TCTTGACCTGGTAGTGAACCCTGCCGTCGGCGGTCGTTCTCTTCAGGATGGTTGCCACGAGGGGGATTCTAGCAGAAAAGTGTCCCGTGAGTGTCCCATGAACGGCAGAACGGTCGAGACAAGCTCGACCGCTACAACCTCTAAGTGATTCGATTGGAGGGAGTTACTTGGAGGCGACGGTGGGAATCGAACCCACGTATGAGGGTTTTGCAGACCCTTGCCTTACCACTTGGCCACGTCGCCTCGGGGATAGGCTACTACAACTCGCGGGGCCTGGTGACCACTTCGCCGGGTGGGGATCCTGGCGTGGGGAAGCCCTTGGGGAGGGCCCTGCATGGAGCGGGAAACGGGATTCGAACCCGCGACCCCGACCTTGGCAAGGTCGTGCTCTACCACTGAGCTATTCCCGCTCTGGGGGGGAAGGATAGTGAAACGGGCGGGCGGGGGCAAGCCCCGCCCCTACGAGTCGGTCAGGCTTCAAAGGCGCCGCGAATGAGGGTGACCTGCCAGCCGCCCTCTTGCCGATCGAGGCCGAGGACGTCGAAGCGGCAGGGGCCGCGGTGGCCGCTGAGGGAGAGGAGCAGGGACGCCGCGCGGGCGATGCGGCGCTGCTTGCGACGATCGACGGCGGCGATCGCCGGGCCGTAGCGGCGGCTCGATCGGGCCTTGACCTCGACGAAGCAGAGGATAGGCCCGTCGAAGGCGATGAGGTCGATCTCCCCCGCCTTGGAGGTCCAGTTGCGGCCGACGATGCGGTAGCCGGCCCGGGCCAGATGATCCTCGGCGGCCCGCTGGGCGACCCGTCCGCGGCCGACGGTGTGGGTCTGGCGCAGGAACTCCGTGAGAGCGCGTGGGTCGGGGGGTGGATGCTCGCGAGCCATCTCACCTGTTGAGACGGAGCGCGGGCGGGCGGTCTGACAGAGGACGGCCACGGCGCTCAGCCGAGGACGCCTTGGGCGGAGCCCCTTCGAACTACCCCGGTGCCCGAGTCGCACGCGAGTCCGCGCGCTGTCTGGGTGCCTGTCCCTGGATTTCGCGGCGCAGGGGGCGCTCTTGGCGGACGGCGTGGCTGGAGCCCATGACGATGAAGAGCCGCTCACCCGAGCGCACGGCGTCGGTGATGCGCTCGATGATGTGCAGGTCGCGGAAGTCGCCGGTCTCGGCGGCGATCGAGTTGGTGAACAGCACGGGTGCGTCGGGGTTCGGGCGGAAGTATTCGCGGGTGACGTTGCGCCAGCCGTCCAGGGTCGGCAGGAGCTCCCGCGAGACGGTCTCGAGCTCCTCGAGGTCCCGCGGCCGGCCTTCGAGCCCGGGGTAGCCGCCGATCGCGTCCAGGGCATCTTGCACCCGCTCCTCCAGGGGGGCGCCGAGATCTCGGCCCTCGTAGGTCAGGTACTGGGAGACCTGCCGCAGCACGTAGAAGAGCTTGATCTGCTCCGCGGTGAAGCGACCGCTCAGGTTCGCAACTTCGGCCGCCGCGTCCGGCTCGGGGCTCTCGACCCGCACGCCGTCGCGCTGCGCCAGGTAGCGCACCAGACCCGGCTCGGCGCCGCGCCGGATGGCCGTCTCGAGGGTGTCTCCGGGGGGAACGACGGGACCGCCGCCCTCGAAGAACGCCAGGGTCGGCCGGAACTCCTCCCAGAGGCCCATGATCTGCCCGGTCTGCGGATGCTCCGGTTGGAAGGAGTGTCGCGACCCGAAGAAGAGCAGCTCGCCGCCTGCCGGGTGGCTGAGGCGGACGACGTACGGGATCGGATGGTCCAGATCCTTGTACTCCCGCCAGGTCATCAGCGCCCCGTCGGTGCCGGCGCACGCTGCGGCCAGGAGTCCGACACCGAGGGCGAGCCAACGAGAGCGGGTCACGTTAAAGAATCCTACGGCGGCCCGACGAAAAGCGTTGGGCCTGGCCTGGAACCTCGCCGGCGCGGGGCACCGGGCGGGGGCGTCCCTCTCTCACCTCGAGGGTGAGAGAGGGATCGAGGGTGAGAGGGGTGATCCGGTAGAGCCTCACCCGCGCTTCCAGCGCGGCCCGCTTGGCGTGTCCTCGATCACGATGCCGTGCTCGGCGAGCCGGTCGCGGATCTCGTCGGAGCGGGCGAAGTCCTTGGCGGCCCGGGCGGCCTGGCGCTCGGCTACGAGGGCGTCGATCTCGTCGTCGCTCGGGCCGGTGGCCTCGCCCTCCGCTTCCCCACCGGGCCACTCGGCCGGGTCGAGCACCCCGAAGACCCGGTTCATCTCGGCGAGCAGCGCGGTGACCGCCTCGCGGTCGCCGCTCGCGAGCTGCGCCTCTTCGATGGCGACGTTGACGTCCTTGACCAGGCCGAAGACGGCGGCCAGGGCTTCCGAGGTGTTGAGATCGTCGGCGAGCGCCTCGGTGAACGCGGTCCGGGCTCGCTCGACGGTCGCGGGGATGGTCGAATCCGCCCCGTCGCGCTCTTCGGCGTGGTCGAGGCGAAAGCGCATCTCGTCGATGCGCCGCAGCGCGTGGGCGGCGTCTTCGAGGCCGGCGAAGGTGAAGTTGAGCTTCTTGCGGTAGTGGGTGGTGAGGAAGAAGTAGCGGATCGCGCGCGGCGCGAAGCCGCGCTCCAGGAGATCGGCCAGGGTGTACTGGTTGCCGAGCGACTTCGACATCTTGCGGCCGTCGACCAGCAGGTGCTCGGCGTGCAGCCAGAGGCGGACGAAGCGCTGCCCGGTGGCGGTCTCGCTCTGGGCGATCTCGTTCTCGTGGTGCGGGAAGATGTTGTCGACGCCGCCGGTGTGGATGTCGAGCTCGGTGCCGAGGTACTTCATGCTCATCGCCGAGCACTCGAGGTGCCAGCCGGGCCGGCCCGGGCCCCAGGGCGAGTCCCAGCTCGGCTCGTCCGGCTTGCTCGCCTTCCAGAGAACGAAGTCGCGTACGTCCTCCTTGCCGTACTCGTCGCTGGCGACGCGCTCGCCCTGGCGCACCTCGGAGAGGTCGAGCTTCGACAGCCGGCCGTAGTCGGGATCGTCGGCGATGCGGAAGAAGATCGAGCCGTCGCTGGCGTAGGCGACCCCCTTCTCCATCAGCCGCTCGATGAGCGCGATCATCTCGGGCACGTGCTCGGTCGCCCGCGGGTAGCGCTCGGCGCGCTCGATGTGGAGGGTGTCGAGGTCGTCGAAGAACGACTCGATGTAGGGCGCGGTGTAGTCGTCGAGCGAGACGCCGGCGTCGACGGCGCCGCGGATGATCTTGTCGTCGACGTCGGTGATGTTCATCACCTGGTGGACGTCGAGGCCCAGCAGGCCGAGCGTGCGCCGCAGCAGGTCCTCGAACAGGAAGGTCCGGAAGTTGCCGATGTGGGCGTGGTGGTAGACCGTCGGCCCGCAGGTGTAGAGGCCGATCCGGCCGGCCTCGCGCGGGGCGAGCGGCACCACACGCCGCTCCTCGGTGCTGTAGAAGCGAGGTTCCATGAGCCGCCCGTTATCGAAGGGGTCGACCAGCTACCGCACACGAGCCGGGTGGTGGCGTCCCTCTTTCACCTCGAGGGTGAGAGAGGGATTCGGGTACCGGGCGGGGGTAGAGGGAGAGAGGGGTGATCCGATCGAGCTGCGTCCCTCTTTCACCTCGAGAGGTGAGAGAGGGATCGAGGGTGAGAGAGGTGATCCAATCAACCGCGGTCACGCCAGGGCTTCCTCGCGCTCCAGGCGGCGCAGGTAGCGGCGCGCCTTGTCGCGCCGCAGGCCGCGCAGGTGATCGAGAAACAGGATGCCGTCGAGATGGTCGATCTCGTGGCAGATCGCCCGCGCCAGCCAGTCCTCGGCGGCGAGGACGAACTCCTCGCCGCGGGCGTTCGCGGCCTTGACCTCGATCTCGAACGGCCGGATCACCTTGTCGGTGATCCCGGGCAGCGACAGGCAGCCTTCGACGTCGGTGGCCGAGCCCTGGCGGCTGAGGACCTCGGGATTGACCAGGGTGTGGAGGGCCTTCGGATCCTCGCCGACCGAGAGATCCACGACGCAAACGCGCAGATCGACGCCCACCTGGTTCGCCGCCAGGCCGACGCCGGGAGCGGCGTGCATGGTCTCGATCATGTCGGCCACCAGGGTGCGCAGCTTGCCGTCGAAGTCCTCGACCGGCCGGCACTCGGTGCGCAGCACCGGATCGGGGTAGATCCGGATCGGCAGCAGCGCCATCAGCCGCTCGCCTCCAGGGAGCGGATGGCCGACAGCACCTGGTGATCGTGCCGCTGTTGCCGGAGGGTGTCGAGGAGCCCCTTGGGATCGGCCTCGCCGGTGAGCATCGACGCGAGGCCCTCGCGGGTCATCTTGAGGGCCATCGTCCGCTTCGCGGCGACGTAGTGCGCCGGCCAGGTCTTGTGCTCGAGCAGCGCCCGGTCGCCGATCAGGTCGCCGCCCGAGAACGATCGGATGGCGGTCTCGACGCCCCCCTTGAGCGGGATGCGCGCCTCGATCAGCCCCCTGCCCAGCAGCAGGATCATCTCCTGGTGCTCGCCGTCGGCGACCACCTGCTGGTCCTCGTCGTAGCGCACCAGCTCGGTGGCGGCGAACAGGCGCCGGAGCTGGTCGTCGCTCAGTGCCTCGATCACCGGGCTCTGGCAGAGCTCGGTCCACAGCTGCTGGAGCTCGAGGGTGGTGCCGCCGAAGCGCCGCTCGCCGTCGGGATCGCCCTCGAGCAGGCTGTTGATCACCATGTCGCGCCGCCGGTCGAGGTCCTTCGCCTTCTGCAGCGCCTCGATCTTGAGCGCGATCTGGTCGTTGCTGGGCGCCATCTTGGAGATCTTGCGCAGCAGCGCCGACGCCTTGTCGAAAAACCCGTCGCGGGCGTAGGTCTCGGCCGCCACCAGGTACTCGTCGACCGCCTCGCGCTTGCGCTGGAGCTTCATCAGCACCTCGGCCAGCTTGAGCCGCGAGTACATGTCGCCGTTATTGCGGCGCAGGCGGAGGCGCAGCGAGCTTGCGGCCTCCTCGAGGTCGCCTTGGGCGATCTGGGTCTCGATGTCGACCCGCGGGTCGCTGGGCTGGGCCTTCGAGCCCCGGAACCAGTCCTTCATTGCCACTGTCGCTCGACTCCTCGGGGCTGAATCAAATGCTCGGAACATCGTAACTCTCAGGGGACGGGGCGCTGCCGCGAGAGTACGAAAGCCGGCTCGCAGTATAGCCGAGGCCGACCTGGAACAGCGGTTGCAAGAGTCATAGACGCGTCACAGGCGATCGGCCCGAAGGGCCGGTCCGAGGAGAAAGGAAGGAGCCATGAAACTCACCGACAGGTCGCGACAGTTGCTCCGCGCGGCGGTGTGGATCTGCGTCGCCGCCGTCTCCGCCGGACCGCTCGCGGCCGCCCACGAGCCCGGCTACGGGTTCTACCGGACGGTCGAGGGCGACGTTCGGCTGACCACCCTCGACCGGGCGGAGCCGCTCGACGTCGAGCCGAACTACCCGCTGCTGCTGGGCGACCGCGTCTGGGTCTCCGCCGCCGGGCGGCTCGAAGCGGTGCTCCCCGACCAGACGATTCTCCGGGCCGCCGGCAACACCGACCTCTACTTCGAAGACCTGGCCCTCTACGCGGACGAGAACGCCGGTGAGGGCACGGTGCTCCGCCTGCTCGAAGGCGAGATCCAGTTGGTGGTCGGCGACTACGTCGACCAGCGCGAGCCGGTGCGGGTGGACACTCCCAACGCCACGGTCTATCTCCAGGAGGCGGGCGTCTACCGGATCTACGCCGACGACCGGCAGTGGACCGAGGTCGTCGTTCGCGAGGGCTTCGGCGAGGTGGCGCTGGCCGAGGGCTCGGTCGTCGTCCGCGCCAACGAAGAAGCGGTGGTGGACGGCGAGATCGACCCGCGCGTGCGGGTCTATCCGGCCGGCGCTCTCGACGCCCTGGAAGCCTGGGGCGACGAGCTCGACCGCGAGGCCCAGCTGGCCGCGCGCGAGACCTACGTCGACGAGTCGCTGCGCTACCAGGCGGCGCCGCTGCGCGAGCACGGCGTCTGGGTTTCGGTGGATTCCGGCTACGCCTGGCGGCCGTACGTGGCCACCGGCTGGCGCCCCTACACCCGCGGCTACTGGACCTACACGCCGGCCGGGCACTACTGGGTGAGCGCCGAGCCCTGGGGAGTCACCTTCCACTACGGCTCGTGGAACCTGCACCCCTACCACGGCTGGATCTGGTACCCGGGCACCGTCTTCTCGCCCGCCCTGGTCACCTGGTACTGGGGTCCGACCTACGTCGCCTGGGTGCCGAGCGGCTACTACTCGCACTTCTACGGTCCCCGCTGGGGCCTGAGCTTCAGCTACTACGGCTGGGCGGGCGGCAGCTGGAGCTACTACAGCAACTGGACGTTCTGCCCGACCCGCTACTTCGGCTGGCGCAGCTACGGCTCCTACTGGCGCTCGGGCGCCGAGATCGGCCGCACCGCGCACTATGACGTGCCGCGCGGCGTGATCCTGGGCTCGACCCGCGGGATTCCGCGCGGCTACGCCGGCAGGCCCGAGGACGTGGTCGGCATCATCGACCGCGTGCCCGGCGTCGAGCGCGGCCCGAGCCGCAAGCTGCCCGACGTGACCGACTTCGTCGCCCGCCGGCCGACCTTGACGGCGGAGGTGCGCGAGGCGGTGTTCGCCGAGGCCGAGGCGCGCGAGGCCATCCTGCGCCAGGGGCGCGATCGGACCGATCAGGGGCTCTCCCGCATCGACACGTCGCGGACGCCGGCCGGTGGCCGCGGCGCGATCACGGACCGCGGCGGTATCGCCGATCGCGGCGGCATCGCCGACCGAGGCGGTATGGCCGATCGCGAAGGCATCACCGACCGGGGCGGCATCACCGACCGCGTCTCGCAGCCGGTGCGCTCGCTGCCCAGCCGCCCCGACCTCTCCCGCGAGGAGCTGGTCGCGGGCGGGCCGATGATGCGGCGCGAGTCCCCGGGCAGCGATCGGAGCGGCCGCGAGCCGATCGCGGGCGGCACCCAAACGATCGAGCCGGCCCGACCGGCGTCTCCCGGCCGTCCGGTGGCCGGTGGCGCGCCCGAGCGGCTCGATCGCAGCGGTCCGGGCCGCGCAGAGCCGATCCGCGAGAGCCCGCGCTCGATCGACACGGCACCCGGCCGTTCGATCGGTCTGCCGCCGAGCGCCCGCCCGGCGCCGGGCGTCGGCTCGGGCTCGTCTTCGACGCGCTTCGAGCCCCGCGAGCCGCTGGCCAGGACGGACGGCGGCCGAGCCGAGGAGCGCGCGCCGATGCCGCCGCGGCCGGTCTTCGGCCAGCCGCTGAGCCCGAGCCCACGCGCCCTGCCCAGCTCGCCGGCGCCTTCGGCCGGTGAGCCGCGCCCGAGCGCCGACGGCCGGCCACCGGTAGTGCGCCGGGTGCTCGATGGCATCCGCGGCATCCACTCGTCGCCTT
>JBFGLX010000165.1:0-7440 GCA_041575955.1 Thermoanaerobaculia bacterium | reverse complement strand
TCGGGGTCCAGACCGGCGAGTACGTGAGCGACGGCGACGGCGACGCCACCGAGCTGACCGGGCTGTGGGGCGGCGGCGACGACAAGACCCACCTGGTGGTGAGCGTGAGCTACTACAACGAGGGCGAGATCACGACCACCGATCGGGCGCAGTCGGCGTTTCCGAACCCCTTCGCCACCTCCTGCGACGTCCCCGGCACGCTCTGCTCGTCCTTCACCCCGCAGGGCCGCTTCGTGCTGGGTCCCAACTTCGGATTCGCCGACGTCACCCTGAACGACGGGGTCTTGAACGACGGCGGCGCCAACATCCCGGTGTTCAACCCCAACAACCCGAACTCCGGCGACTTTCACAGCTTCAGCGCCGCCGACCGGTTCAACTACAACGGCCAGGACTTCAACTACCTGCTGACGCCCAACGAGCGGCTGAACATCTACACCGGCCTCACCCGGGAGATCTCGGACAACACCCGCTTCCTGGTCAAGGCCTCCTACACCAACCGCAAGTCCCAGACCCAGGCGGCGCCCGAGCCGCTCTGCTTCGGCGCCGGCTGCGGTAACCGCATCAACGACAACATCCTCATCCACCGTGACAACCCCTTCAACCCGTTCGGGGTCGACCTGTCGGTCGCCAACGGCAACCTGCTGTTCTTCGGCCGGCGGCCTCTCGAGTCGGGGCCGCGCATCTTCAACCAGGAGGTCGACACCTACTTCACCAGCGCCGGCCTGGAGGGCAACTTCTCGACCGGCTCGCGCAGCTTCTTCTGGGACGTGACCGCCAGCTACGGCGAGAACCGCGGCTTCCAGCAGAAGCAGAACTCGCACAACGCCGCCAAGCTGGCGATCGCGGTGGGCGATCCGGCCGTCTGCGCCCTGGTGCCCAATTGCGTGCCGTTCAACCTGTTCGGCGGCCAGGGTCCCGACGGCCGCGGCTCGATCACCCCGGAGATGCTCAATTTCATCCGCTTCATCCAGCGCGATTTCAGCGACCAGACCCTGGTCGACCTCGCCGGCAACATCACCGGCGATCTCGCGCGGCTGCCCAACGGCAGCAACGTCGCCTTCGCCGCCGGCTTCGAGTACCGCGAGCACGAGGGACGGTTCATCCCGGACCCGATCGCGGCGAGCGGCGAGACGGCGGGCATCCCGTCGGCGCCGACGGCCGGCGGCTTCGACGTCACCGAGCTCTACGGCGAGCTCAACTTCCCGCTGCTGTTCGACACCAAGGGGGCCGAGTACTGGGAGATCAACGTGGCCGGCCGCTACTCCGACTACAGCACGTTCGGCGGCGAGGAGACCTACAAGATCGGCACCCTCTGGCAGCCGACCTCGAAGGTCTCGCTGCGCGCCTCGCTCTCCACCGGCCTGCGCGCGCCGGGCATCGGCGAGCTGTTCGGCGGCGCGGCGCGCGAGGACTTCACCTTCCTCGATCCGTGCGCCGACGTGCTCGGGCAGTTCGGCTCCGCCGCCGGCGGGCGCGACACGCCACAGCCGCAGAGCATCATCAACAACTGCGCGGCGCTCGGCGTCCCGGTGAACTTCGTCCAGCGCAACCCGCAGCTGTCGGCGGTCTCGGCCGGCAACCGGCGCCTGATCCCGGAGACCTCGGACTCGATCTCCTTCGGCGTCGTCTACAGCCCGGGTCCGTGGACGGTCTCGCTCGACCTCTACGATCACGAGATCGAAGACGCGGTCCAGGGACGCGATCCCGGCGACGTGATCACCGCTTGCGTCGAGTCCCTCGACCCGTTCTTCTGCGACGCGGTCCAGCGCGTGGCCGGCGGCGGCATCAACCTGGTCGACAACCAGCTCCAGAACATCGGCGCGATCGAGGCGTCGGGCTGGGACCTCGGCTTCCGCTGGGGCAGCCGGGAGACCGACGCCGGCAAGTTCGAGGTCGCCTTCAACGCCACCGGGCTCGACGAGTACATCGAGCGGACGCGCAACCCCGACGGCTCGCTGTCGAGCACCGACCGCACCGGCACGCTCACCGACGAGACCTTCCCGCGCGGGTTCCCGGAGCTCAAGGCGGTCGCGAGCCTCGACTGGATCAAGCGCAAGTTCTCGGCCGGAATCAGCTTCCGCTACGTCGACGAGGTCATCCAGGCCGATGCGGATTCCACGCCGCTCGATTCCCGGGTGTTCACCGACATCCGCGGCCAGTACCGGATGCCGTTCGGCAACGACGACTCGATCACCCTGGCGGCGGGGATCAACAACGTCTTCGACGAGGCGCCTTCGACCTGCATCGCCTGCGGCGTGATCGGCATGAGCCAGGTGCTCCACGACATTCCGGGCGTGGTCGCCTACGCGCGGGTGGTGATCGACGTTCGGTAGCGCCACCGGCGCGACCCGAGTCTGGCTATTCGGGGCGGTCTCGCATGAGGCCGCCCCTTTTTTCTTGGCGTGAGCACACGTCGAGGAGCCCGACGAGAGCGAAACGAAGCAGATTCGAGCATTTCCGTCCTTCTGGGCGGACGCTGGTGGGAAGGTCAGGCTGAGCCGCCGGCTTCATCTGGCGGCTCGAAGGCCACCTCCAGCTCCTGGTCCCCCAGCCGCAGCCGGCTCCGCACGGCCGGGGTCTCGGCGATGATCTCGCCGCGGCGGATGACGCACAGCCGGGCCGGCCGGAGGCGCAGCGCTTCGGTTGGGCTCGCCGCCTGGAGGACGACCAGGTCGGCCCAGCAGCCCGGCTCGAGGCCATAGCCTTCCAGGCCGAGGGTGCGGGCGCCGTTGACCGTGACCGCGTCGAACAGCTTCGGCATCTCGTCGACGCCGGTCATCTGCCCGACGTGAAGGGCCATGCTCGCCACCTCCAGCATGTCGTGGGTGCCGAGGCTGTACCAGGGGTCCATCACGCAGTCGTGGCCGAGGGAGACGTTGACGCCCGCCGCCATCAGCTCCCGGACCCGGGTCATGCCGCGGCGCTTCGGGTAGCCGTCGTGGCGCCCCTGGAGCACGATGTTGATCAGCGGGTTGGGCACCGCGCTCAGATCGGCCTCGGCCAGCAGCGGGATCAGCTTGCTGGCGTAGTAGTTGTCCATCGAGTGCATGGAAGTGAGATGGGAGCCGGCGACCCGGCCCTCCAGGCCCAGCCGGCGGGTCTCCAGGGCGAGGGTCTCGACGTGCCTGGAGAGCGGATCGTCGGTCTCGTCGCAGTGCATGTCGACGCGCAGGCCCCGGTCCGCCCCGAGCTCGCACAGCGCGCGCACCGAGCGCGCGCCCTCGTCCATGGTGCGCTCGAAGTGCGGGATGCCGCCGACCACGTCGACGCCCTTGTCGAGCGCTTGCGCCACCAGCTCGGGGGCGCCGGGGTAGCGGAAGTAGCCGTCCTGGGGAAACGCCACCAGCTGGATGTCGAGCCACGGGGCCATCTCGCGCCGGAGCTCGAGCAGCGCCTCGACCGCGACCAGGCGCGGATCGCAGACGTCGACGTGGCTGCGGATCGCCAGCGTGCCCTTGGCGATCGCCCAATGGCACAGGGCGCGCGCCCGCGCCTGGACCGACTCGGCCGTCAATCGCGGCTTGAGCTCGCCCCACAGCTCGATCCCTTCGAGCAGGGTGCCGCTCACGTTCAGCCGCGGCTGGCCGAGGCTCAGCGTCGAGTCGAGGTGGAAATGGCTGTCGACGAACGGCGGCGTCACCAGGCGGCCGCCGGCGTCGATCTCGCGGCCGGCGCCGGCGCTCGCGATCGACGGCGCCACCTCGACGATCCTGCCGTCGCGGACGGCGACGTCGACGCCGCTCCGGCCGTCGGGCAGATGGGCGTTGCGAACGACCAGGTCCAGGGTCATCGCTCCTCCTTGCGGAAGGGCTCGAGCAGCGCCGCCGGCGGGCGGGCGCTGCGCGACACGAGCGCCATCAGCGCGATGGTGAGGACGAACGGCATCATCAGAAAGACCTGGTAGGGAACGTCGATGATACCGCTGGCCTGCAGCCGTAGCTGCAGGGCGTCGACGAACCCGAACAGGAGCGCCCCGCCGAGGCACTTCCAGGGGCTCCACTGGCCGAAGACGACCAGGGCGATGCACACCCAGCCGCGCCCGGAGACGACCCCGAAGGTGAACGCGTTGAACTGCGCCATGGAGAGGAACGCGCCGGCGACGCCCATCAGCACACCCGAGAGGATCAGCCCCTGGTAGCGCATGCCGGCGACGCTGACGCCGGCGGCGTCGGCGGCGCGCGGGCTCTCGCCCACCGCGCGCAGGTTGAGCCCCCAGGGGGTGTGGTAGAGGACCAGGGCCGACGCGGGCACCAGCAGCAGCGCCAGGTAGACCAGGGCGAACTGGTCGAACAGCGCCGGCCCGAGCACCGGGATCTGCGACAGCACCGGCAGCGCGACCGGCCGGAATGACGGGATGTTGGGAGGCAGCGACGGCTGGCCGAAGATCAGCCGGTAGAAGAAGAACGCCAGGCCGGTGCAGAGCAGCGTGGTGCCGATGCCCGAGACGTGCTGGCTCAGCCCGAGGGTGACGGTCAGCACTCCCATGAGCGCGCCCATCAGGGCGCCGGCCAGCATCGCCGCCAGGATGCCGACCCACAGGCTGCCGCTGAAGTAGGCGGCCGTGAACCCGCACATGGCGGCCAGCAGCATGATCCCCTCGATGCCGAGGTTGAGCACGCCGCCGCGCTCGGTGAACATCTCGCCGAGGGTGGCCAGGATCAGCGGCGTCGCGATCCGGATCACCGCCGCCAGGAAGCCGACCTGCAGGATCTCGCCCAGGATCTCCATCAGATCGCCCTCCTCACCCTTCCCGCCCGCCCGGTACCCGATCGCTCGATTGGATCGCCCCCCTCTCCCTCGATCCCTCTCCAACCCCTCGCGGGGGGAGAAGGACGCCCCCACCCGCCACTCGGTTGGAGTGCCTCCGACTGGCGGCCCGGGTCCCGTGCCGACCCATCCGGCGTCAGCGTGTTGTTTCTCCTGGTCATGTCTCGAAGCGCCTGATCCGCACCCGGTAGCGGGTGAAGAGGATGGCGATCAGCATGCAGATGAGGGCCACGCCCTGGAAGACGTCGGCCAAGAAGACCGGCACGCCGGTGGCCCTCGACATCGCCTCGGCGCCGGTGATGATGACCGCGAAGAACACCGCGGCCGGGACCACGCCGAGCGGATTGAGCAGCGCCAGGGTGGCGATCACGATGCCGGTGTAGCCGTAGCCCGGCGACAGCCCGGCCATCACCTGGAAGTGGATGCCCCCGACCTCGCTCACCCCGGCGAGCCCCGCCAGGGCGCCGGACATCACCGCCGTGATGGTGATCACCCCCGGGATCCCGATGCCGGCGTAGCGCGCCGCCGTCGGGTTCTCGCCGACCGCCCGGATGTCGAAGCCGAGCGTGGTGCGCCGCATCACGAACCAGGTCAGCGGCGCGGCGAGCAGAGCCAGCAGCACCCCGAGGTGGAGGCGGGTCGCGGCCAGCAGGATCGGGAACTCGGCCTCCATCCGGATGTCGGGCGAGTCCGGATAGCCGCTCAGCGGGTCCTTCCACGGGCCGTCGACCAGCGCCATCATCAGGTAGAACATGATGAAGTTGAGCAGCAGCGTGGTCACCACGTCGTCGACCTTGTAGCGGGTCTTGAGCAGCGCCGGGAAGAGCGCCCAGAGCCCGCCGGCGGCCATGCCGCCGACCAGCATGAGCGGCACCAGGCTCCACGCCGGCAGGCCCTCCCGGCCGCCGATGAAGGCCGCCGCGATGGCGCCCGCCAGCAGCTGCCCCTCGGCGCCGATGTTCCAGAAGCGGGCGCGGAACGCGACCGCCACCGCCAGCCCGGTCAGGGCGATCGGCGTCGCCTTGACCAGGGTCTCGACGAAGTCGAACCGGCTGCTGACCGCGCTCAGCAGCAGGTGCCGGTAGGCCTCGAGAACGTTGGCGCCGGCCAGCGCCACCAGGCCGGCGCACAGCGCCAGGGTCGCCGCGATCGCGAACAGGGGCAGCGCCAGCCGCAGCCAGGCGGGGCAGTGCGCGCGGGTCTCGAGCCGCAGCCGGATCACGCGGCGTCCTCGGCCCCGGCCATCAGCAGCCCGACCCGCCGGACGGTCGCCTCCTCGATCGGCAGGATGCGGACGATGCGGCCCTCGTACATCACCGCCAGCCGATCGGAGAGCTGGAAGAGCTCCTCGAGATCTTCGCTGATCAACAGCACCGCGCCACCGGCCGCCCGCACCTCGAGGAAGCGCTCGTGGACGAACTGCATGGCGCCGACGTCGAGGCCGCGCGTCGGCTGCGCCGCGAGCACCACCTTGGGCTCGAACGCCAGCTCGCGCGCCAGCAGCGCCTTCTGCAGGTTGCCGCCCGACAGGGTGCCGGTGCGGATGTGCGGTCCCCCGGCCTGGATGCTGAAGCGCTCGACCTGCCGCTCCACGAACTCCAGGATGCGGCCGCGGCGGAGCACGCCGTGGCGGCTGAACGGGGGCGCGTGCACCCGCGACAGCACCATGCTGTCGGAGAGCGGCAGCGATCCGATCAGGCCGGTGCTGAGACGATCCTCGGGGATCCTGCCGACGCCGAGATCCTGGATGGCGCGCGGGCTCGGATAGACGACCAGCTCGCCGGTGACGGAGAGCTCGCCGGCGCTCAGCCGGCGGACGCCGGCGATCACCTCGGCCAGCTCGCGCTGGCCGTTGCCCGACACCCCGGCGACGCCGACCACCTCGCCGGCTCGCACCGCCAGGGAGAGGTCGCGCAGCTCGACGCCCGGCTGGCCGGCGGTGCCGGCGCGCTCGAGCTCGAGCAGCACCCGCCCGGGCTCCTGGGGCGGCTTCGCCGGCGGCGTGATCTCGTGGCCGCACATGAGCTCGGCCAGATCGCGCTCGGTGGTCTCGGAGGTGTCGTCGATGGTCGCCGTGACCCGGCCGTGGCGGAGCACCAGCACGCGGTTGGTGATCGCGCGCACCTCGTGCAGCTTGTGGCTGATGAAGACGATCCCCAGTCCGTCGCGCGCCATGGCGCGCAGCGCCGCGAACAGCTTGTCGGTCTCGAGCGGCGTCAGCACCGCGGTCGGCTCGTCGAGGATCAGGATGCGGGCGTCGCGGAAGAGCGCCTTGACGATCTCCAGGCGCTGCTGCTCGCCGACCGCGAGCTCGGAGACCATGGCGTCGGGATCGAGGCGCAGCCCGAAGCGCTGCCCGATCTCCTCGAGCCGCGCCCCGGCGCCGGCCCGGTCGAGCCGCCCGCGGCGACCCGGGCGGCCGACCATCAGGTTGTCGAGGACGCTCAGGGTCGGCACCAGGTGGAAGTGCTGATGCACCATGCCGACGCCCAGGGCGAGCGCGTCGGCCGAGCTCGAGATGTCGGCCGGCTCGCCGCCGATCTCGATCTCGCCGCTGTCCGGCGTGTAGGTGCCGAACAGCATGTTCATCAGCGTCGTCTTGCCGGCGCCGTTCTCTCCCAGAAGCCCCAGGACGTCGCCGGCGCGCAGCACCAGGTCGACGTCGCGGTTCGC
>JBFGLX010000164.1:0-7463 GCA_041575955.1 Thermoanaerobaculia bacterium | reverse complement strand
CGGCTGTTCGGCAACGTCGGCCGCCTGAGCCGGATGGCGAGCGGCCCGGTGGCGCCGCTGGTCAACGCCATCCTCGGCAGCGCCGCGATCCGGGCGGCGCTCGACCGCATAGGGGTCTCGAAGCGCCGGCGCCTGCCCGAATTCGCGCGCCAGCCGTTCGATCGCTGGTTCGCCCGTCGGCCGCCGGTTCCGAGAGCCGGTGACGCCGCGCCGCCGCTGCGGGTGGCGCTCTTCAACGACACCTTCAACACCTATCACCAGCCGCGGGTGGCGCGCGCCGCGGTCGAGCTGCTGGAGGCGGCCGGATGCGTGGTCGAGCTTGCCGGGCAGCGCTGCTGCGGCCGGCCGCTGATCTCGAAGGGGCTGGTCGGCGCGGCGCGGCAAGCCGCCCGGCGGACGGTCGATCGCCTCTCGCCTCTCGCCGCGGCCGGGGTTCCGATCGTCGGCCTCGAGCCGAGCTGCATCCTGACCCTGCGCGACGAGTACCTCTACCTGCTGCCCGACGATCCCCGGACGCGGCAGGTGGCCGAGCACGCGCTGACGCTCGAGGAGCTGCTGGTCCGACTCGAGGGAGAGGGCCGGCTCGACCTCGAGCTCACCACCGAGCCGCGCGACGTCCTGCTGCACGGGCACTGTCACCAGAAGGCCCTGGTCGGGACCGGCCCGGCGCTCAGGGCCCTCGCCCTGCCGCCCAACTACCGCGTGCGCGAGGTCGACTCCGGATGCTGCGGCATGGCGGGCTCGTTCGGCTACGAGAGCGAACACTACTACTTGTCGGAAAAGATGGCCCGGCGGCGGCTCTGGCCGGCGGTCGAGGCGGCGAGCCGGGAGACCCTGATCGTGGCCGCCGGCTTCAGCTGCCGCCAGCAGATCGAGCACGGCACGTCGCGCCGGGCGCTGCACCCCGCGGAGGTGCTCCGAAACGCCCTGGTGGGGGAGGGCATCGAGTAGTATGCCGCTCTCACCATGCCTACCGTCACCAAAGCCGAGCTGCTCGCGATGGCCGGCTGGGAGAGTCCGCCCGGAGAGTGGATGACCGTGGATCAGGAGCGGGTGAACGCCTTCGCCGACGCCACGCTCGATCATCAGTTCATCCACGTCGATCCCGAGCGCGCCGCGGCGACGCCGCTCGGCGGCACCGTCGCGCACGGTTTCCTGACGCTCGCGCTCCTGCCCCACCTTTCGAAGGAGATCGTGCCGTTTCCCGAGGGCCTGAAGATGGCGTTCAACTACGGGCTCAACAAGGTGCGCTTTCCGCGGCCGGTCAAGGTCGGCAGCCAGATCCGCCTGCGCTGGAAGGTCTTGGACGTCAGCGAGCGCTTGGGCCGCATCGTGGTGACCGCCGAGGGGACGATCGAGATCCAGGGCGAGCGCAAGCCGGCGCTGGTGGCCGAGACCATGACCATGTTCGTCGTCGAGTAGCCGCCGGCCCGTGAAGATCGAAGGCAAGGTCGTCCTGATCACCGGTGGCGCCCGCGGCATCGGACGGGCGCTGGCCGAGCGCTTCGCGCGCGAGGGCGCCCGCGGCGTCGGCGTGGCCGACCTCGACGGCGCCGGCGCGGCCGAAGTCGCCGCCGGCATCGACGGCCTCGGCCTCGCCGCCGACGTCTCGACCGAAGAGGGCGTGCGCCAGGCGGTGGCCCAGACCGAAAGCCAGCTGGGACCGATCGACCTGATGTGCTCCAATGCCGGGGTCGCGTTCTCCGATCAGCCGGGCTGGACGGTGGCCTCGCAGACCGACGAGCAGTGGCATCTCGCCTGGCGGGTCAACGTGATGGCGCACGTCTGGGGGGTGCGGGCGCTGCTGCCGGGGATGCTCGAGCGCGGCTGCGGCTACTTCCTGCACACGGTGTCGGCGGCCGGGCTGCTCAACCAGATCGGCGACGCCGTCTACTCGACCACCAAGCACGCCGCGCTCGGCTTCGCCGAAGCGCTCGCCATCACCCACGGCGAGCAGGGGATCGGGGTCTCGGTGGTCTGCCCGCAGGCGGTCGACACCAAGCTCTACTCGAACCAGCAGCACGACGGTCCGGCCAGGGCCGCGTCGGCCGACGGTGTGCTGAGCCCGGCCGAGGTCGCCGAAGCGGTCGTCGGCGGGCTCGAGGAGGAGCGCTTTCTGATCTTGCCCCACCCGCGCGTGGCCGACTACATCCAACGCAAGTCGGGCGACTACGAGCGCTGGCTCCGCGGCATGCGCCGCTTCCGCCGGTCGCTGTTCCCGGACGACAGCATCATGACGCCCCGGGGACAGGTCAGGTGAGCCGCCTGCTGCTCGTGCGCCACGGCCAGGCCTCGGCCGGGAGCGACGACTACGATCAGCTTTCCGAGCGCGGCTACCGCCAGGCCCGCCACCTCGGCGAGCAGTGGGCCGCCGAGGGGCTGATTCCCGACAGCGTCTACGTCGGTCCGCGCAAGCGCCATCGCCAGACCGCCGAGACCCTGGGCGCGGCGCTGCCCCGGGGGTGGCCGGAGCCGACGTTCCTGGACGGCTGGGACGAGCACGCGGCCTACGGCGTGGTCATGCACTCGATCCCCCGGTTGGCTGAGACCGACGCCTGGGTCGCGCAGCGCGTCGAGTGCTCGCAGGGCGCCGGCCGCGAAGCGCTGCGCGCCTACTTCGACCTCTACCGCCACGTCACCCGGCTCTGGGTTCGAGGCGAGCTCGACCTCGACGGCACCGACTTCGAGCCCTGGCCGGAGTTCCGGCGGCGAGTGCACGCCGTCCTGGAGGCGCTCATGGAGTCCGAGGGACGCGGCCGAACCGTCGCCGTGATCACCTCGAGCGGACCGGTCGCGGTCGCCGCCGGCCGCGCTCTCGGCCTCGACGACGAGGGCACCATGGCGCTCTCGTGGCGGGTGCAGAACATCGCGGTCACCGAAGTGCTCTTCGCCGACGGCTCGCTGGCTCTGAAGTCGTTCAACGCCTTGCCGCGGCTGGTCGGCGAAGAGCTCAAGACGCTGGTATGACGCCGCGCATCGAGATCATCGACCTCGCGTACCAGGGATCCCCCGGCCTGATCGCCTCGTTCCTGGTCTTCGCACCGAACGGGCACCTTCTGGTCGAGTCTGGGCCCGGCTCGGCGCTCGGGGCGATGACCGCCGGACTCGCGCGCCACGGGCTCGAGCCTTCCGACATCGACTACTTGTTCCTGACCCACATCCATCTCGACCACGCCGGCGCCGCCGGCTGGTGGGCGCAGCAGGGGACCACGGTCTGCGTGCACGAGATCGGTGCGCCGCACCTGATCGACCCGAGCAAGCTGATCCGGAGCGCCGGCCGGATCTATGGCGACCAGATGGACACCCTCTGGGGCGACATCCTGCCGGCGCCGGCCGGGAACGTCCGGGCGATCGACGACGGCGACGTCGTCGAGGCCTGCGGCGTCGAGCTGCGGGCGATCTACACGCCGGGCCACGCCGGCCACCACCACGCCTGGCGGCTCGGCGACGTCGGCTTCGTCGGCGACTCGATGGGGATCCGCGGCGGCTCGATTCCCTGGCTGGATCTGCCGGCGCCGCCACCCGAGTTCGATCTGGAGCTCTGGAAGGAATCGCTCGAGAAGCTGCGCGCGGAGCGGTTGGCGACCATCTACCGCACCCACTTCGGGCCGCGCACCGACGTGGCCGAGGAGATCGACCGCATCGAGCGCCTGATCGAGCGCTCGGCCGCCAAGATCAAGGCGATGCTCGACGCCGGCGTCGGGCGCGAGGAGATGGTCGCCCGCTACCGCGCGTGGATGGTCGGGGTGGCGGCCGAGGAGGGCGGCGACCCGGAAGCGCTCCAGGGCGAGGAGAAGCTCAACCCGCGCCACATGTCGGTCGACGGCATCGCGCGCTACTGGCGCAAGCGAGCGGAGAGCCGAGGCTCCTAGCGGCCCCGGTCACTCCCAGCGGAAGATCCTGGCCGAGAGCGCGACGCAGATCACCAGGTTCAGGGTCAAGGCGCCGACCTCCGTCAGATGCTCGCTCCAGGCGCCACCGGACCAGATTCCCTGGAGCAGCGACACCCCGTGGGTGAGCGGCAGGAGCTGGGCGACGGCGCGCCAGCCGTCCGGCAGGGCGTCGAGTGGAAAGAAGAGTCCCGAGATGCCCATCATCGGGTAGAGGATGGCGCTGCCGATCGGCTGGGCGAAGCGTGCCGTCGGGACCAGGCTGGCGATCACGAAGCCGATCGCCAGGATGCTGACCGTGGTGAGCAGCAGAGCGGCGCCGAAGGAGAGCGCGCCCCCCTGGAGCTCGACCGGGAAGTAGCGGCGGCCGGCGCCGACCAGGATGGCGATCGTCACGCCGGTGAAGATCAGCTTCACGATCACGTGGGCGGTGAGGATGATCTGGGGCCGCAGCGGCGTCGCCCGCAGGCGCTTGAGGATGCCCCCTTCGCGGTAGATCGAGATGATGGCGATCAGCGACAGGACCGCGCCCACGGCGATGAAGATCGCGGCGAAGATCGGCAGCCCGGCGCCGATGAACGGGGGCAGCCGGCTCAGGTCCGGGGTCCTGGGCGCCACACCCTTGCCGAGCGCCAGGAAGAGGATGACCGGAATCCCGATCGTCCCGAGGATCCCCATGGGCTCGCGCAGGAAGATCTTGATCTCGACCCAGGTGAGCTTGAGCAGTCCTTTGATCACGTGCTGGGCCTCAGTCCCGGATGCCGTGGCCGGTGAGCTTCAGGAAGACGTCTTCGAGGGTCGGGATCACGGTGCGGAAGTCGCGCACGTGGATTTCGTTTACCGACAGGTGGCGAATCACACGGTCGACGAAGTCCCCGCCGCGGCCGGCCAGCTCGTAGGTGGACCCCTCCGCGGTCACCGACTCGAGTCCCGCGATGCCGTCGAGCCCGGGCGGCTCCGGCCCTTCGCAGGAGAAGACCACGCCCCGCTGCGGGCAGTGCCGGTTGACCAGATCCCGGGGCGTGTCGATCTCGATCACCCGGCCGTGCTCGATGATCGCGACCCGGTCGCAAAGGCGCTCGGCCTCTTCCATCGAGTGGGTGGTGAGGAACACGGTCTTGCCGCGGTCGCGGATGCCGGTGACCAGCGACCAGATCGCGCGCCGGGCCTGCGGGTCGAGGCCGGTGGTGAGCTCGTCGAGGAAGACCACCTCCGGATCGTTGATCAGCGCCAGGGCGATGAACAGCCGCTGCCTCTGGCCACCGGAGAGGTTCATGAACCACTCGCCGCGCTTGCCGGCCAGCCCGAGCTGCTCGAGCAGCTCGTCGCCGTCGACCCGGCGCGGGTAGAGCGACGACCAGAGATCGACCGCCTCCCAGACCTTGATCCGCTTCTGCAGCTGCGCCTGCTGGAGCTGGACGCCGATGCGATGCTGCAGCGCGTAGACGTCTTTGTGCGGGTCGAGGCCAAGGACGGAGATCGCTCCGCGATCCGGGCGCCGGATCCCTTCGACGCACTCCATCGAGGTGGTCTTGCCGGCGCCGTTCGGTCCGATCAGCCCGAAGATCTCGCCCGCCAGCACCTCGAACGACACTCCGTCGACGGCTACGGTGGAGCCGTAGCTCTTGCGCAGGTTCGAGACTTCGATGACGGCGCCGGCGGGCATGGGCGAGCCCCATAGTAGCCGCAGCGCCCGGCGCCGCCGCCGCCCGCGCCGGCCGCTGGCGGCTAGGGCGTCGAAAAGTAGTTGTCGATCAGGAACGCGCCGCCGCCGGTGCCCGCGGCGCCCGCGGGCAGGCCGATGCGGGTCTCTTCCACCCGCGCGCCGGCGTTGTCCAGGTCGAAGGCCGCGGCCTTGACCTTGCCGTTGATCGTCAGGATGGCCTCACCGTCCGCCGCCTCGGCCGAGGTCGCCTGCGTCCACTCGATGGCCACCGTCACGGTGCGCTGCTTCTTGATCTTCGCCTGGCCGACGAAGCGTAGCTCGCCGCCGTTCTCGCGGGCGTAGAGGTTGACCCGGTACCGGGGGCCCCGCTTGGCGAGCTTGAGCGCCAGCAGGGTGGCGTCGCCGTCGGCGCGGAAGATCTCGATCTCTTCGCCGGCCAGGCCGACCCGGTTCGGGTTGAGGTCGAAGCCGGCGGCGAAGGTGGTCTCGCCCGTGGGCTGGAGCGAGCGCAGGAAGCGCGCCGTCGCGGTTCCGTCCACCGGCACCTCGAGGGCGTGGGCCGAGCCTCGGAGCCCCGGCGCGGCGGTCGCCAGGCCACCCACCCGCCGCGACCAGTCGCGGGTTCGCCCGGACTCGAAATCGGAGGCGAAGAGGTTGCGCCCCACCACCCGGTAGACCGCGCCCTGGAAGTGGACCACGTAGAGGTTGCCGGCCTCGTCCTCGCCGAACGAGGTGAGCCGCAGGTTGGTGTCGAGGAGCAGGTTCGACTGCCAGTTGCCGGCGCCGTTGCGCAGCGCGCCCCAGATCTTGCCGAAGCAGAAGTCGCCGTAGAAGTAGAACCGCGGCAGCGTCGGGGCGGCCGGACCGCGGTAGCGGTAGCCGCCGGTCACCGAGCAGCCGACGTCGTGGTCGTACTCGAGGATCGGCAGGGTCAGGCCGGCCGGATCGCAGCCGGTCGGCGGATTGAAGCAGAGCGAGCCCTCCATCGTCCGCCAGCCGTAGTTGCGGCCGCCCGAGCTTCCGGCCGGCTCGAAGTTGACCTCCTCGCGGTCGTCCTGCCCGACGTCGCCCATGTAGAGGTCGCCGGTCCGGCGGTCGAACGTGAACCGCCACGGGTTGCGCACGCCCCAGGCCCAGATCTCGTCCCGCGCGCCCGGCTCGCCGACGAAGGGATTGTCGGGCGGAATGGCGTAGGGGTTGCCGCGATCGACGTCGATGCGCAGGATCTTGCCCAGCAGCGTGCTCAGGTTCTGACCGTTGTCGTTGGGATCGCCGGCGCTGCCGCCGTCCCCCGAGCCGACGTAGAGCATGCCGTCGGGGCCGAAGACGAGCTGGTTGACGTTGTGGTTGTCGAACGGCTGCTCGACCCGCAGGATCTCCCGCTCGGAGCCGGCGTTGGCGCGATCGGGGTCGTTCGACACCCGAAAGCGCGACACCACGCCGTCGCCGTTCTTGGCGACATAGCTGACGAAGAACTCGCCGTTGTCGGCGTAGTCGGGATGGAACGCCATGCCGACCAGGCCGCGCTCGGCGCTACAGCAGTTGACGCGGCCCGAGATGTCGAGAAACGGCCGGTCGCTCAGCTCGGTGCCGTCGTGGCTGAACACGCGGCCGTTCTGCAGGACGATGAACACGCGGCCGGAGCCGTCGCCGGCGTGGACCAGGCCCAACGAGCGGTCGAGCCGGTCGGTGCCCGGAAGCTTCTCGAGCTTGATTCCGGGCACGGCGGCAGCGCCGGTGACGCCGGCGAGGAGGCCGACCAGCAAGGTGACGGCAGCGAAAATCCGGCGCCGCGAGCGGCCGGGAGAGAGCTTCATCGCGCGTAGCCTGGCATGAAGGCGGCGGTCGAATCAAACGGAAAACCCGGTAGCTCTTGCGCGCGTATAGGTTGAAAGGGTATCGTCACT
>JBFGLX010000163.1:0-7472 GCA_041575955.1 Thermoanaerobaculia bacterium | reverse complement strand
GGAGAGAGGGATCGAGGGTGAGAGGGGGGATCCGATCGAACGGCGTCCCTCTCTCACCTCGAGGGGGAGAGAGGGATCGAGGGTGAGAGGGGGGATCCGATCGAACGGCGTCCCTCTCTCACCTCGAGGGGGAGAGAGGGATCGAGGGTGAGAGGGGTGATCCGGTGACCACGTGGGGGATCTCGCGCTCGGCCGCCAGCCGGTTGAGCTCGGCCAGCCGCTCTTCGAGCACCCGCCGGAGCGCCGCGCGCTGGGCCTCGAGCTCTGCGGCCAGCTCTTCGCCGACCTCGGTCATCCCCTGGGTGGGCGGCCCGAGGTGGTCGCGGGCGCCCTCGTAGAGCCAGCTCAGCCGCGAATAGAGCTGCGCGCCGCCATGGCGGCCGGCCAGGATGTCGTAGGAGACCTCGGCGTGCGGATTGTGGAGGCGCTCCTCGATGGCGTCGAGCTCGCCGACGATCGTCTCGGCCAGCGCCGCCAGATCGCCGGTCTCCGCCGCGGCGCCGAGCGGCTCGGCCAGCGACTCGAGCCGCGCACGCACGGCGCGGATCGTGGCCACCGAGTCCGCGATCTCGGACATCTGGTCGCGCAGGCGGAGGCTGAACGCGAGCTGCGCCCGCGCCGCCGGCTCGGAGATCGACTCGCGCGGATCGGGCGTCACCCGCAGCGGCTGCGAGTAGCTCTGGTCGCCGACCCGCAGGCGCAGCAGGTAGTCGCCCGGCAGCGCCAGCGGGCCCCGCCGCGGATCGCCGATGTCGATGACCGCGCCGGGAATCTCCCGGGCGCCATCGTAGGTCCAGTCCCACGCGGCGAGGTTGAGGCCCGCCCGGGTGGTCAGCTCGGCCTTGTTCTCGGTCCCCGGCCACCAGTCGGGGTGGTCTTCGTCGATCGCCATCGGCCGCGGCACGCTGCTCAGCGTGCGGATGACCTGACCCGCGGAATCGACGACCTCGACCGCGATCTCGCCCTCCGGCTCGTCCATCAGGTGGTAGGCGAACGCGGCGCCGGGCCGCGGGTTGGCGCCGGCGCCCTCGGTGCTGCCGGCGGGCCGGGCGGCGTAGTGCCAGCGGATCGAGTCGCGCGGAGGGAAGAGGTGCGCCGGGGCCGCCTCGACCTCTTCGGACAGCTCGCGCAGCGGCGTCAGGTCGTCGAGGATCCAGATCGAGCGTCCCATCGTCCCGACCACCAGATCGTCGCCCACGACCCGCAGGTCGTGGACCGCCACGGTCGGCAGCTCGTAGCCGAGCTCTCGCCAGCTGCGGCCACCGTCCCGGCTGTAGAGGACGCCGCGCTCGGTCCCCAGGTAGAGCATCTCCCGGCGCCGGCCGTCCTCGCGCACCACGTGCAGGTAGACCTCGGGGTCGAGCCCGTCGGTGAGCGAGCGCCAGGAGCGGCCGTAGTCGGTCGTCTTCCAGAGGTAGGGCGTCTCGTCGTCGAGGCGGTGGGCGTCGGCCACCACGTAGGCGGTGGCGGCGTCCCAGCGCGAGGCTTCGATGTTCGCCACCGTCGCCCACTCGGGCATCCCCGGCGGCGTCACCTCGGTCCAGCTCTCGCCGCCGTCGCGGGTGAGGTGCACCAGGCCGTCGTCGCTGCCCGCCCACAGCACCGCCGCCTCGAGCGGCGACTCGGCGAGCGCGAAGATCGTGGAGTAGAACTCGACGCCGGTGTTGTCGCCGGTGATCGGGCCGCCCGCCCAGGCTTGCTTCTGCTTGTCGTCGCGGGTCAGATCCGGGCTGACGGGGGTCCAGCTCTGGCCGCCGTCGCGGGTGCGGAAGAGCCGGTTGCCGGCGTGGTAGACGGTGCTCGGATCGTGCGCGGAGACGACGATCGGCGCCGTCCACTGGAAGCGGTAGCGCAGGTCGGCGGCGCCGTGGCCGGAGCCGTTCTCGGGATAGACCCCGACGTGGGACGCCCGGCCGGTGCGTCCGTCGTAGCGCGAGATGAAGCCGAGGTACTCGCCGGCCCAGACGATCTCGGGATCGCTCGGATCGGCGGCGATGTGGCCGGCCTCGCCGCCGCCGACGCCGTGCCAGTCCGAGAGCAGGATGCCGCCGCCGCGCAGGCTGTCGCTCGGACCCGAGAGCGTCCCCCAGTCCTGGAGCGTGCCCAGCACCCGGTAGGGCTCCCGGCTGTCGGTGTTGACGTGGTAGAGCTGCGAGATCGGCAGCGCCGGCCGGAGCCAGCTGTCGCCGCCGTCCCACGACAGCGACACGCCCGCGTCGCTGCCGACGATCATCCGCTTCGTGTTGCCCGAATCGATCCAGACGTCGTGGTAATCCCAGCCGCCGCCCTTGACGTTCTGGATCGTCCGGCCGCCGTCGACGGTCTTGAGCATCGGCACCTGCGGGAACCAGACCACCCGCTCGTTGGCCGGATCGATCGTCAGCGTCGAGTAGTACCAGGCGCGCTGCCGGAGGCCGCGGCTCGCGCTCACCCGCTCCCACGAGTCGCCGCCGTCCTCCGACCGGAAGAGGCCGCCCTCCTCGGCCTCGATCAGCGCGTACACCAGGCCCGGGCGCGAGCGGGAAGCGCGCACGCCGACCTTGCCCCAGATGCCGTCGGGGAGGCCGCCGCCGCTGAGCCTCTGCCAGCTGTCGCCGCCGTCGCGCGAGCGGTAGAGGCCGCTGCCGGCGCCGCCGCTGGTCATCCCCCAGGGATAGCGCCGCACCTGCCAGAGGCCGGCGTAGAGGATGCGCGGGTTCGACGGGTCGAAGCAGACGTCGGAGGCGCCGGTGTCCGGATCGACGTGGAGCACCCGCCGCCAGCTGGCGCCGCCGTCGGTCGTGCGATAGACGCCGCGCTCGGGGCCGGGCCCGAACGGGCTGCCGAGCACCGCCGCGAAGGCGATCTCGGCGCGCTCGGGATGCACCGCCATGGTGCCGATCTGCCCCTCGCTCTTCCAGACGTGCGACCAGGTGGCCCCGGCATCGGTCGACACGTAGATGCCGTTGCCCTCGGCGACGTTGCCGCGCACGTTGGCCTCGCCGGAGCCGACGTAGACCACGTTCGGATCCGAGGGCGCGACCGCGATCGAGCCCACCGACGAGACCGGCTGCTGGTCGAAGATCGGCTTCCAGACGGTGCCGCCGTTGACGCTCTTCCACACCCCTCCCGAGGCGGTCGCCGCGTAGTAGACGAGCGGATCGCCCGGCACGCCGGCGACCCGGGTGACGCGGCCGCCCGCGGCCGGTCCGATCGAGCGCAGCGACGGCTTGTCGGAGGCGTCGCTCTCGGCGGCGAGCGGCAGCGCACACAGCAGCAAGACCGCAACGAGGGCGCGGACGGGATTCAACCTGAAGGCCTTCACTGCCATCTCTCTCCGTCTCCTACGACCAAACACGGCCCGGTCGTGGAAGGGGATTCTAGCTCGACCGAGCCTACGGCAGAGTTACCGTGCGCTCGTTGCTGTAGGCCGAGACGCCGGCGCCGTTGAACGCCTGGACGCGGAACGTGTAGGTCGTTCCGGACACCAGGCCGCCGACGAAGAGTCTCCTCTTGTTGGCGGCGCTCGTCGCGACGCGCTCGAAGGGGCCGTCCTCGACCCGCATCTCGACGTGGAAGCCGTCTTCGTTCCGGGACTTGTCCTTCCACTTCAGGCGCACGCGCGACGACGACAGCACCCGGGCCTTGAGCCGCTTCGGCGCCTCGAGGGCGCCGGAGCCACCGCCTTCCAGGCAGACGTCGATCGCCTCGCCGAAGCCGAGCGCGGCGCCCGCTCCGTCGACGCAGCTGAGTCCCGCCCGGCACTCCCGATCGCCGTCGCAGTCCCCCTCGCCGAGCTCGCAGGTGCCGCACAACCGGCAGTAGTCCGGGCTGCCGGGCGCGAGCGCGCAGGAGGACGGGGGTGCCAGCAGGCAGACGCCGGCCGAGGCCCGGAATCCGAACTCGGCGCCGACGTCCTCGAAGCAGGTCGCGAACCCGGCGCACTCGTCGTCGCTCTGGCAGCTGCCCTCGCCGGGCGCGCACGGGCCGCAGGCAGCGCAGAAGTCGCGATCGCCCGGCTCGAGGGGGCAGAAACCCCCGGCCCGGAAGCCGCAGACGTCCGCCGACGGCGGCAGGCCGAAGGTGGCGCCCACGTCGTCGATGCAGAGCAGCCCCGCCTGGCACTCTCGCGCGTCGTCGCAGTCGCCGGCGCCGAAGCCGCACGGGCCGCAGAGGCGGCAGTAGTCGGGATCGCCGAGCTCGAGGTCGCAGCCGCCCACCGCCCGGCAGACGTTGACCCCACCCGGGAAGCCGAACTCGGCCCCGGCGTCCGGGGCGCAGCGGAGCCCGGAGCCGCACTCGCTGTCGCCCTCGCAGTTGCCCTCGCCCGCCCGACAGGGTCCGCACTCCAGGCAGTAGTCGCGATCGCCCGGCGAGCGAGCGCAGCCCGGGTCGACGACCTCGTCCGCGAAGCTCTCGATCTCCTGCGCGAACTCGTTGATGATCCGGGCGTTGTCGCGCTCGTTTCGCACGCCGGTGGCGCGCCGGTCGTAGCGCACCGCCGGATTCGAGAAGAACGGCTGCGAGGGACAGGGCTCGCCGCAGGTGGTCGCGTACGACATCAGCGTCCGGTAGCGGCCGGCGTAGAGGTGACCGCGGCCGTAGATGTACTCGCCGCTCGCGACCACGGCGTTGTCGGGGTCGTGATCGGCGCCCAGCAGGTGGCCGACCTCGTGGGCGAAGGTGTCGGCGCCGCACAGCCGGCGCGAGACGAAGAACGCCCGACTCAGGGTGGGTCCGCCCGGCCGGTAGATCATCCCCGCCGAGCCGCAGACGCCCTCGCCCCGCTCGTAGACCACGCCGACCAGGTCGGCGCCGTGCGCGGCCCGGAGGCCGGCGATCGCCGCCGAGCCCGCCGCCCAGTCGAGGATGCGGGCGTGGTCGCCGGCGACGTCGCCCGGCAGCGGCGCCTCGGTCGCGTGCACGAGCCTGACCCGCCCGCTGATCCCGCTGTTGTGAAAGGCGACGTTGGTCAGGTCGACGTAGTGCCGGACGACCGCCACCATGTTGCGCTTCGAGCCCACCGCCGCCGTGGTCTCGGTGGCGTAGACCACCAGCAGGTCGAAGCGCGGCGTGCGGTGGGCCGTGGCGCTGCGGCCGGCCGCGGCGAGCCGGGCCCGGAGCTCGCGCCCCTCGGCGCTCGGCCCGGCGAGCCGCGCGCCACCGCAGGCAGGCCGCGAGCCCGCGTCGATCTCGAGCAGCCGGTGGCCCCCGGCGCCGTGGGGGAAGATCGAGTAGCCGTGCTCGCTGCCGAAGACGCTCCCCGCCAGGCGCCCGCCGGCGACCGTCAGCACCACCCGCTCGCCGAGCCCGGTCCGGCCGGTCCAGAGCAGATCGCCGCCGCCCCGGAGCTCGAGCCCGGAGCGCACGACGCGTGCCCGCCGGCCTCCCGGCAGCTCGAGCTCGACCCACTCCGCGGCCTCGATCGATCGCGGGTCGACCTCGACAGCGTAGACCGCCTCGGCCGAGGTCCGCTCCAGGCGCTCGCCAAGGCGCAAGAGCGCGCCGCCGTCTTCGGCGCCCGCGGGCATCGCCACCGCCGCCAGCAGGAGGGCGGCGAGCAAGAGCGGCGGCTTGAGGAGTCGTTCGCGATTCACAGTCGGGTCCGCAGCGTTCGGTTCTTCCACAGCAAAGTCTAGACCAGGCGAGCCGCCCACCGCGTGGGACATGCCACTGGCGCCGCAAGCTCCTGCAGTCGCTTCTCGTTCCGACTTGACGGACTGAGCCGCCCGGCTCGGCGCCCTGGCCGACCCGTAGCCGCGAGCCCGGGAGATCCGCGGTAGTCTTGGCTCCGTGCGAGCAGAGAGCCGACCCCGGGCCGCCGCCTGCCGGGTCCGCGTCGCCGGCTGGCTCCTGGGCCTGGCGGTAGCGGCGAGCGGCTTCGCCGAGTTGCCCGATTTCCGCCCGCTGCTCGACTGGGGCGATCCCGCGGGCACCGAGCAGCGGCTGCGCGAGCTCGAGCCGGAGGCGCGCCGGGCGGGCGACACCGGCTATCTGGCCGAGCTCTTGACCCAGATCGCCAGAACCTACTCCCGACGGGGCGACTTCGAGGCCGCCCATCGGGTGCTCGACGAGGTCGAGCCCCTGCTCTCCGACGACTACCCCCGGGCTGAGCTGCGCTACTGTCTCGAGCGCGGGCGGACGTTCCGCCTCGCCGACAACAAAGACGCGGCGCGGCCGCTCTTTCACCGCGCTTTCGACCTGGGCAAGCGAATCGGCGACGAGTACCTGACGGTGGACGCCGCGCACATGATCGCGCTGGCCGAGCCGGAGTTCGACGGGCAGCTGAAGTGGACGCTCGAGGCGCTGGCGGTCGCCCGGGGGGCCGACGATCCCGAGGCCAGGGGGTGGTTCGGCTCCCTGGCGACGAACCTCGGTTGGACCTACTTCGACAACGGCGACTACCCCGAGGCCCTCGACTATTTCGGGCGCGCCCTGGCGCACTGGCGGGAGAGCCAGGCCGAGCCGCGCCGGGTCCTGGCGGCGCGCTGGAACGTCGCTCGGGTCTACCGGGCGCTCGAGCGCTTCGACGAGGCGCTGGCGCTCCAGGAGGAGCTGCTGGCCGAGTACCGGAGCCACGGGCTGCCGGTGTACGGCTACGTCTACGAGGAGCTCGCCGAGCTCTACCACCGCCACGGCGACCGCCGGGCCCCGGCCTACTTCCGCCTCGCCTACGAGGCGCTCTCGGACGACGTCTGGATGGTGAACAGCCAGGCCGAGCGGCTGGCGAGGCTCAGGGAGCTCGGAGAGGTCGGGGAGTAGGCGGCGCGCGCCTACTCGCCGAGCATTTCGTCCAGGCGGGCTTTGAGCTCGACGAGCTTGGCGTCGAAGCTGTTGGTGTCGAGCAGGGTGTAGAACCGGATGATGCCCTGGCGGTCGATGATCAGGTTCGAGGCGATCACCACCTGGTCACGCGGCAGGTCCGGCAGCACCCCCTCGGGCGCGTAGGACGCCGCCACGGCACCGTCGCGGTCGAGCAGCACCGGGAAGCTGAATCCCCAGCGCCGGGCGTAGGCCGCGGCGTCCTCGGGCGTCTCCATGACGTCGATCACCAGCACCTGCACCCCGCGCTCGCGATAGTCCTGCCACAGTCTCTCTAGATGCGGACCCTCCGCATTGCAGAACGGTCACCAGCCGGTGCCGAAGTGCAGGACGACGAACTTGTCGCGCAGGCTCTCGAGGCTGACGGTGGCGCCGTCCAGGCTCCCGAGCTCGAAGGACGGCGCCGGGGCGCCGACGACGGGCCCCGGCTCGACGGCCACGCCCGGCGCGGCGAGGCTGCATAGGAGCAGCCCCGCCGCCAGCCAGTGCGCCGGCTTCATTCGGCCGCGCCCGCGACCACGATGTCCGGCTTGGTCGATTCGACGATCGCGAACAGCTCCTGCTGCTCGGCCTCGGGAACGCCGAAGTGGTCGAGGCTGGCCTTGAAGTCGGCCGCCATGCTCTGCCACTCGGCCTCGGTGATGTTCATGCCCTCGTGGGCGGCCGCCATC
>JBFGLX010000162.1:0-7482 GCA_041575955.1 Thermoanaerobaculia bacterium | reverse complement strand
GAGGCGGCGCTGGTCGCCGCCCGGCGCAACAAGAAGAAGGTCGGCATGGACGACTTCGAGTACGCCAAGGACAAGGTCCTGATGGGCGTCGAGCGCAAGACCCTGATGCTGACCGACGACGAGAAGCGGGTGACCGCATTCCACGAGGCGGGCCACGCCCTGATCGCCGCCTTCTCGGAGAACGCCGATCCGCTGCACAAAGTGACCATCATCCCGCGCGGCCGCGCGCTGGGCGTCACCATGCAGCTGCCCGAAGAGGACAAGCACAGCTACAAGAAGGCCTACGTCGAGACCCAGATCTGCGTGTTGATGGGCGGCCGGGTCGCCGAGGAGCTCACCCAGGACGACATCACCACCGGCGCCGGCAACGATATCGAGCGGGCCACCGACATGGCCCGCAAGATGATCTGCGAGTGGGGGATGTCGGACCTCGGACCGCTGTCGTTCGGCCGCAAGGAGGAGCCGGTCTTCCTGGGCCGCGACTACGGTCAGCGCGCCGACTACAGCGAGGACACCGCGATCCGCATCGACCGCCAGGTCGAGAAGATCGTCAGCGACGCCTACGAGAAGGCGCGCGCGATCCTGACCGAGAATCGCCCGGTGCTCGACCGGTTGGCGGAAGAGCTGCTGGAGGTCGAGTCGCTCGACGGCGCCGAGGTCTACGCGATCATCAAGGAGATGACCGGTCGCGACCTGGCGCCCAAGCAGCGGCCGCGTCCGGAGCAGCGCACCCGGGCCCCGGAGCCGGTGCCCGAGGTCGGGCCGGCCGCCGAGCCCAAGCCCAAGCCCGGGATTCAGGTGACGCCCGATCCGCTCCCGTCGACCGAGTAGGTAGCGCCGGCCAGCCACTCCGATGCTCTCCGGATCGACAGTCGCAGACACCGGCCGCTGGGTCCTGCGTCTGCCCCGCGAGCGGCGGCTGGTCCTGGCGGGCCGACCCCGGGTCATGGGGGTCTTGAACATCACGCCCGACTCGTTCAGCGACGGCGGACGCTGGCTCGACCGCGACCGGGCGCTCGCCCGCGCCCTCGAGATGGCCGAGCTGGGCGCCGAGCTGCTCGACCTGGGCGCCGAATCGACTCGGCCCGGAGGCGGCGTCTACGGCGCCGGCGCCGACAGCGTGGCGGTGGGCGAGGAGCTCGACCGCCTGCTACCGGTGCTCGAAGCGCTGCGGCCGCTCACCGACCTGCCGATCTCGGTCGACACCCGCAAGGGGGCGGTCGCCGAGGCGGCGCTCGCGGCCGGGGCCGACCTGGTCAACGACATCAGCGGCCTTTCCGACCCGGCCCTCGGAGAGGCGGCGGCGCGCGCCGGCTGCCCGCTGGTCCTGATGCACAGCCGCGGCGAGCTGCGCGACATGCAGCGACGCATCGTCTACGGCGACCTGCTGGGCGAGGTGGCGGCGGAGCTCGAGGAAGCGGTGCGGCGCGCCGAGGCGGCCGGCGTCGAGCGCCGCCAGATCATCCTCGATCCCGGCATCGGATTCGGCAAAAAGGCGCGGCACAACGTCGAGCTGATCGGCCGGCTCGATCGGCTGGCCAAGCTCGGGCGCCCGCTGCTCCTGGGCGCCAGCCGCAAGAGCTTCATCGCCGATCTGACCGGCGCGGAGGTCGGCGACCGGCTGCCCGGCAGCCTGGCGGCGGTCGGCTGGGCGATGCTGGCGCGGGCGGCGATCGTGCGCGTGCACGACGTCGCGCAGACCGTTCAGTTCATGAAGGTCTTCGAGGCCTGCGGCGCCAGCCGGCGGGACGACGAATGAGCTTCGCCGAGCTCACCTGGCGCGACGCCGCCGACATCGCGCTGGTCGCCATCGTCATCTACAACCTGCTACTGCTGATCCGGGGCACTCGAGGCGTCCAGATCCTGCTCGGCATCCTGTTCCTGGGCGGCATCTACTGGGCCGCCGGCTACATCGGCCTGCCGACGCTGCAGGCGCTGCTCGGCAACTTCATCCTGATCCTGCCGATCGTGGTCATCATCCTGTTCCAGGCCGAGATCCGCCGCGCCCTGGCCAGCTTCTGGCGCAATCCGCTGTTCAGCTTCAACGCCACGCACGAGGTGGATCACACCATCAACGAGATCGTGGTCGCCGCGACCGCCCTGGCGTCGCGGCGGATCGGCGCGCTGATCGTCGTCCAGCGACTCGAAGGGCTGCGCAACTACGTCGAGAACGGCATCGAGCTCGACGCCCGGATCTCGTACGACCTGCTGATGAACATCTTCTCGCCCGACACGCCGCTCCACGACGGTGCGGTGATCGTCCAGGGCGAGCGCATCGCCGCCGCTGCCTGCTTTCTGCCGCTCACCCTCCGCCACGAGGTGTCGAAGGAGTTCGGCACCCGGCACCGGGCGGCCATCGGCATCAGCGAAGAGACCGACGCGCTGGCGGTGGTCGCCTCCGAGGAGACCGGCATGGTGTCGGTAGCGCTCAACGGCGAGCTGCAGGTGGACCTCGACGCCAAGGCGCTGCGCAACACGCTCTATCGCCTCCTGGTCACCGATCAGAACGCCGTGTTGGAGGCTACCGCGTGAGCACGCGCGGGGAGGCGACCGCGTGAGCCACCTGTGGTCGGCCTGGGGACTGCGGATTCTCGCGCTGGCGCTGGCGGTGCTCGCCTGGTTCATCATCAGCGTCGGCCAGCGCGAGCAGATCGGCGAGACCACGGTCGAGCCGTTCGTCACCTACCGCCCGCCCGAGGACTTCATCGTCCTCGAGCCGCCCGATCGGGTGCGCGTGCGCCTGTCGGGTCCCGAGAGCCGGCTCGCCGGCCTCAACCCGTTCCAGGTCAGCGTGGTGGTGGAGCTGCGCGGCCGCGAGCTGGGACGGCAGGAGATCCTGCTGACCCGCGACAATGTCGTGGTGCCGGGCGGCCTCGAGGTGGTGTCGATCGATCCCAACGTCCTGACGCTGCAGATCGACCGCGAGATCAGCGATCTCAAGCCGATCGACGTCCAGCTCACCGGCGAGCCCGCGGCCGGAGCGGTCGCCCAGGAGCCGACCGTCTTCCCGCTTCAGGCGCTGGTGACCGGACCCGAGACCAAGGTGACGGCGCTCAAAGCGCTGACTACGACGCCCATCAGCCTCGACGGGCACGCCATCGACTTCCAGGCGCAGGCGGCGGTGATCTCGCCCGACCCGTTGATCCGGGTCGTCGAGCCGTCGGTCGTCAGGGTGGACATTCGCCTCGACATTCCGGGCGCGCCGCTCGACGCGGGCGCCGGACCGACCTCGTCCAGATGACAGCTCGCCTGTTCGGCACCGACGGGATTCGCGGTCCCTTCGGCGCCTTCCCGCTCGACCGGCCGACGGTAGCCGCCCTCGGCGCCGCCCTGGGGCGCCAGCTCGGCGAGTCGGCGGACCGGCCGCTGGTGGTCGTCGGCGGCGACACCCGCGCCAGCACTCCCGAGCTGTGCTCCTGGCTCGCCACCGGGCTGCGCGGGTCCGGGATCGCAGTCCGCTACGCCGGCACCGCGCCGACGCCGGCGGTGGCGTTTCTGACCCGGGAGCTCGGCGCCGCCTGCGGCATCGCGGTCTCGGCCAGCCACAACCCGATGCCCGACAACGGTCTCAAGCTGATCGACGGCGCCGGTTTCAAGTGGACGCCCGAGGCCGAGAGCGCGCTCGAGGAGCGCCTGCGGGAGACCGCCCCGCCGAGCGGGCCGGACAGCGCGCTCGAGCCCGAGAGCCGTCTGATCGACGGCTATCTGAGCCACCTGGCTGCGTCGCTGCCCGGGGAGCAACCGCTGGCGGGGCTCGAGGTGGTGCTCGACTGCGCCCACGGCGCCGCCTCGGCCTACGCGCCGGACCTGTTCACCGCGCTCGGCGCCCGGGTGAGCGTCCACTGCGCGCGGCCGGACGGGCTCAACATCAATGACGGCTGCGGCTCCACCCACCCGCGGTCGATGGCGGCCGCGGTCGCCGACGGCCCGGCCGTCCTGGGCGTCGCGTTCGACGGCGACGCCGACCGCGCCCTGTTCGCCGACGAGGAAGGACGAGTTCGCGACGGTGACGCCGTTCTCTACCTTTGGGGCCGGGCCCTCGCCGCCGCGGGGGCGCTCGCCTCCAACGCGATCGTCGCCACGTCGATGAGCAACCTGGGGCTCGAAGTGGCGCTGCGCCGAGCGGGCATCGAGCTCGTCCGCTGCGACGTCGGCGATCAGGTGGTGGTCGACACCATGCGCCGGCGTGGCATCGTGCTGGGCGGCGAGCAGTCGGGCCACATCGTGCATCTGGGCCTGTCGACCACCGGCGACGGCATGCTCACCGCGATCCAGCTCGCCGCCATCGTCCGGAGCGCGGGCAAGCCGCTCTCCGAGCTGCTGCGCGAGCTGCCGCGCTTTCCGCAGACGCTCCAGAAGGTGCGCGTCCGGAGCAAGCCCGATCTCATGTCGCTGCCCGCCGTCGCCGCCGCCGCCGCTTCGGTCGAGCGGCGCCTGGGCGACGCCGGCCGCCTCGTCCTGCGCTACAGTGGCACGGAGCCGGTAGCGAGGGTGATGATCGAAGGCCCCGAGCAGGAGGCGATCGAACGGCTCGCGGCCGAGCTCCTGACCGCCATCGACGGCGAGATCGGAGTCCGATGACCCAGCTCTCAGTCAACGTCGACCACGTCGCCACCCTCCGCCAGGCGCGCGGCGCGAGCTATCCCAGCCCGGCCGAGGCCGCCCGGATCGCCGAGCGGGCCGGGGCTTCGGGCATTACCGTGCACCTCCGAGGCGACCGCCGCCACATCCAGGACGCCGACGTCGAGGAGCTCAGGGCGATCGTCGCCGGCAAGCTCAACCTGGAGATGGCCGCCACCGAAGAGATGCTCGAGCTGGCCACGCGCTGGCGGCCCGACCAGGTCACCCTGGTGCCCGAGCGGCCCGAGGAGGTCACCACCGAGGGCGGCCTGAACCTGGTGGATGCCGGGGCGGCGATCCTCGAGGCCGCCACCCGCCTGACGGCTACCGGCATCAAGGTCTCGCTCTTTCTCGATCCGGATCCCGAGCAGATCCGGCGCCTGGACGACTTCACCGACGATCTGGCGACCGGCTTCGAGATCAACACCGATCACTACACCCGCGCCGGCGCCGCCACCGAGCGCGAGCTCGAGCGCATCGTCGAAGCGGCGGCGATGGGTGCCGAGTGCGGCCTGCAGGTCTACGCCGGCCACGGCCTGACCACCGCCAACGTCCGACGCGTCTCCGAGATCCCGGTCATTCGCGAGCTCAACATCGGCCACTCGATCGTCTCGCGGGCGGTGCTCGTGGGGATGGAGGCCGCCGTTCGCGAGATGCTGGCGGCGATGGGCTGAGGCCTCACCGTCCCGAGCTGCCTGGTCGCGCCAAGCCTGCCGGCCGAGCCTCGGGGAAGAGGGGGCGGCCGCCCAGCGCCAGCTTCCAGGCGTAGAGAACGGCGGTGGCGACGACGATCAGCACGACCCACGAGCCGAGCGCGTACCAGCTCGAGAGCTCCAGGGAGATCGGGAGGTTGGCGAGGACCGCTCCGAAGATGTTGCTGACGATCAGGCAGAGCAGGCCGACGCGCATCAGCACCACCAGGACGAGGAGCGCCATGCCGAGGCTGAGCGCCAGACCGACGAACGAGAACGTGTCCTGGGCGACCTGGGAGAACGTGACCAGCCCCAGCAGGACCACGGCGGCGAGCTCCCGGCGCCGCAGGATCCAGCAGAGCAGGAACCAGAGGAAGACCAGGAACATGGCGCCGAAGGTGGCGTTGGGAATCGCCTCGAGCAGGCTGCTCGCCGTCCATCGCGATCCGAGCAGGGGGTCGGTCCAGACCACCGACGGCAGCAGCGGGGTCTTCTCGATCCAGCGGATCAACGGAATGGCCGACAGGCCGATCACCGTCAGGCCGGTTCCGACCACCGCGCCGAGGACGAAGTCCCGGCCGACCAGCGGGTCCTGCCAGCGTCCCGCCAGGAGCCGGCTCCAGGAGATGATTCCCTCCGGGGTGTAGCGCCGGACGAAGGGCTCGAGGCCGATGTAGAGCAGCCAGAGAGCGGCGCTCACGAACAGGGCCAACCCGGTGGCGCGCACCAGCATTCCGAACTCGTCGCCCGCCTGCCCCGTGTGATGGCTCTCGAGCAGCCAGACGAGCAGCTGGATCCCGAACATGGAGAGCGCCAGCCGCGACGCGCCGCGACGGTCGCCCCTGCCGGCGCGGAGGTTGCGCCGCGCCGCCCAGATTCCGGCCATCAGCACCAGGACGATTAGCACCACGCTCGCCGCCTGGTTCGCCATCCATCCGGCGGTGCGCACGATGTCGACCTGGCGCTCGGCCCGGCTCCAGGGACCGAGCAGCTGGAACGACGTCGGCCGCCCCCGATAGGAGGCGGCCTCCACCCGCACCTCGGTGCCCGGCAGCTCCGGCACCTCGCCCACCCAGGCGGCACGCCGGTCGCTGTGGAACCGCGGCACCCAGACCGAGCTCGCCGGGGTGAAGGAGGCGATCTCGAGCCCCGCCGCGCCAAAGAGCACCTCCCAGTCGGGCGCCGGAGACTCCGCTCCGCTCGACGCGCCGCCGTCCTCCAGCTGCGGCGGCACCCGCGCATACTCGATCAGCCGGCCGCGAGTGTCGAGCACGACCGACTCCATGCCGCTGACCAGGAGTGGCGGATCGTCCTGGCGGACGCGGGTCGAGAAGCCGAGCTCCGGCGCCATCAGCCGCGGGCTCTCCCGGTACCAGAAGAAGAGCGCCGCCGGACGGCCGCCGCGCAGCAATTGCCAGCTGTCTCCGGAGCGATGCGGCCGCTTCAGATAGCGCAGCAGGTCCCCGTCGTAGCCGAAGCGAAAGGCGGAGTCGGCCACCTGGTCGCGATCGCTCCCCAGGCTCTCGATCAGCTCCCGGGCGCGGTCGATCAAGACGTCGCGCGGCTTGTCGAGCGGGATCACCGCGGAGATCTGATAGCGCGCCGCCAGGAGGACGAAGGCGACGGTCAGGAGGACGAAGGCGCCGAGCAGCGCCAGCGCCGCCCGCGACTCGAGGCGCCCCTCCGCCCCGGCGGCGGCCACCATCTCCGGCGAGGGGGTCTCGCCGGCCGCCAGCGCCGCGGCCAGTGGGTCGCCGCCCGGCAGCGCCGCCGACACCGCCAGGGCCGAGGCCGGCCGCTGACCCGGCTCCTTTTCCAGACAGCGCAGGATCACGCGCTCGACGGTCGGGTCGAAGCCCTCGACAAAGCTCGACGGGGTCGTTGGGCTCGTCTCCTGGTGCAGCCGCGAGATCTCGGCGACCGACTTGCCCTCGAATGCCGGCTTGCCGGAGAACAGCTGGTAGAGAACCAGGCCCAGCGCGTAGATGTCGCTGCGCCTGGTGACCTCGCGGCCGGCGAGCTGCTCGGGCGCCATGTACGCCGGCGTACCGGAGAAGGCGTCTTCGCGGGTGAAGCTCTCGGCCAGCCCGGCGAGGCCGAAGTCGGTGATCTTGGCGTTGCCCCGGCCGTCGATCATCACGTTGGCCGGCTTGAGGTCGCGGTGCAGGAT
>JBFGLX010000161.1:0-7615 GCA_041575955.1 Thermoanaerobaculia bacterium | reverse complement strand
TTGACGGCGGCGTCGAGGTCGGCGTCGGCGAACACGATGTTGGGCGACTTGCCGCCCAGCTCGAGGGTCACCCGCTTGATGGTGTCGGCGGCGTCCTTCATCAGGCCGCGGCCGACCTCGGTCGAGCCGGTGAACGAGATCTTGGCGACGCCGGGATGCTCGACCAGCCGCCGGCCGACCTCCGAGCCGCGGCCGGGCACGACGTTGAGCGCCCCCGCCGGCAGGCCGGTGGCGCTCGCCAGCTCGGCGAACTTGAGCGCCGTCAGCGGCGTGTTCGACGCCGGCTTCAGCACCACGGCGTTGCCGCACGCCAGCGCCGGCGCGATCTTCCACATCGCCTGGATGATCGGAAAGTTCCACGGCGTGATCGCCGCCACGACGCCCATCGGCTCGCGCAGCGTGTAGGCCATCGAGAAGGGCCCGGAGACCGCGAACGTGTCGCCGTGGATCTTGTCCGCGAAGCCGGCGAAGTAGCGCAGGGCGTCGACCGCCGCCGGCACGTCGACGTAGCGCGATTCGAAGATCGGCTTGCCGTTGTCGGCGGTCTCGACCCGCGCGAACTCGTCGGTGCGCGCCTCGAGGGCGTCGGCGATCTTCCACAGCAGGCGACCGCGCTCGCGCGGCGACATCCTGCCCCAGTCGCCGTCGAGCGCCGCCTGCGCGGAGGCGACGGCGGCATCGGCGTCGCCGGCGCTCGCCGCGGCGACCTCGCACAGCGCCGCCTCGGTGGCCGGATTCTCGGAGGTGAAGGTCCCGCCTTCGGCTTCCACCCACTGGCCGCCGATGAACAGCTTCGCCGGCGGCAGCAGGAGCGCGGTGTCGGTCTCGGTGGGCGCGGTCGTCGACACGCTCAGGCCCCCTTGAACTCGGGCTTGCGCTTCTCGACGTAGGCCGCCAGGCCTTCCTTGGCGTCCTCGCCCTGGAAGAGGAGCTGCTGCAGCTCGCGCTCGATCGCCAGACCGCTCTCGAACGGCACCTCGGCGCCGGACTGGACCGAGCGCTTGATCCGCCCGACCGCCTTGGAGGCCATGTTGGGCGGGCAGAACTTCTTGGCGAAGTCGTGGATCTGGCCCATGAAGTCTTCGCCCTCGAAGATTCTGTTGACGATGCCGAGCTCGAGGCCCTTTTCGAAGTCGAGCAGATCGGCCGAGGTCATCAGATCGATCGCCCGGCTCTTGCCGATCATGCGGGCCAGCCGCTGGGTGCCGCCGGTGCCGGGCAGGACGCCGAGGTTGACCTCCGGCAGGCCGACCTTGCCGGAGCCCTTGCGGGCGATCCTCAGGTCCGCGGCCATGGCGATCTCGAGGCCGCCGCCGACGGTGTGGCCGTTGAGCGCGGCAATCACCAGCTTGGGGGTCTGCTCGAGCCGATTGAGGGTCTCGTTGGCGTGCAGGCAGAAGTAGTACTTGAAGGTCGGATCCGAGGTCTGGAGCATCGAGATGTTGGCGCCGGCGCAGAAGAACTTCTCGCCGAGGCCGGTGACCACGATGACGTGCACGTCGACGTCGAAGCGGGCTCTGAGGATCGCTTCGTCGAGCTGCCGCATCATCTCGTGGGTATAGGTGTTCGCCGGCGGATCGGTCAGGGTCATGTAGGCGACGCCGTCCCGAACCTCGTACGTGACGAGGGTGCGCTCCGCGTTGTCAGCGATGGGCTGAGCCATGTTCTACCTCCGGTTTGTTCGAGTTTGCTCTGAGAGCGTGCTTACAGATCGTGCGCTGCGAGTGGGGGAGGCCGGCGGGGGCCAGTGCTCCCGCCCGCGATTCTCTCACGAGCCCCTACCCGCGGCAAGAAACGCGACCTCGGACCGATTACGAAGGTCGAAACAAATAGTCAGCCTGCTGGGCCGGGTGTTAGACTTTTCGCGGGTTTCTCGGAGGTTTTCAGGTAGTTTCCAGTCGTCGATGATCACTGGATTCAATACCGACGTTCGGCATGGCGACGTCGTTTTCCACGTCCAGACCGAGGACAAGGGGACCGGCAATCCGTGCATCGAGAGCCTGGTCTACGTCGGCGGTCAGATCCTGGCCCGCAAGCGGGCCGGGTACCGGAGCCTGCTCGACGGAGCGGAGGCTCTGAAGGCGGTGGCCGAGCTGATGGAGCGGCAGCACCGGTCGATGATCCAGCAGATTCGCTCCGGCGAGATGGACGAGAAGGTGGCCGCCATCAAGGGCGCCGCCGCGGCCCGGACCGCTCCCGCCGAGGCCGCTCCGGCGCGGCCCGCTCCGACCCAGGTCGCGCCCCCGCCGGAGCCCGAGCCGACCCGCCCGGCGCCCGCCCCGCCGCCAGCAGCCCGCCCGGCCGAAAAGCCCGCGCCGGCGCCCGCGAAGGAGCCACCGGCCCCGGCGCCGGCATCGCCGGCTAGCGCCGGCGCGACGGCGGCCACGCCGCTGCCGCCGCGCCCCGCGCGGCCCAAGCCGGGAGCGAGGCTGCCGCCCGTGCCGCCGGTCAGGCCGAAACCGGTGCTTCCGGCCGTTCCGCCTCCGAGGCCCGCTGCCCGGCGGCCCCCGGCGAGCGCGCCGGAGCCCCGGGTCCCCGAGCGCCCCGAGCCCGACTCCGCGGATCGCACCCTCGATCAGGTCATCCTCGAGTACCTCGAGATGGAGTCGGATCAGGAGAGGCTGGTCATGACCATGAACCGACGCGCCGGGTCGCTCGAGGCCGGCGGGGAAGCGACGCTGCTGTTCCGCACCGAGTCCTCCGTCGACCGCGATCCGATCGGCCAGGCGCTGATCACCGTGCGCCTCATCTCCACCATCGACGAGCCCCAGGTGCTGGCCGAGGGTCGCACCAACGACGACGGCGAGCTGGTGCTGAGGGTCGCCATCCCCGAGCTCCAGACCGGCAGCGGCGCCGTGATCATCAACGCCGAGAGCTCGATCGGCAACGCCGAGACCCGGCACCTGATCTGACCCGGGCCTGGCGGATCTCCCGGCTCGCGCCCGGTTCCGCTCGGGGGGCTTGCCGCGCCCGCCTCGACGCCATACCGTCTAGCCCATGGCCGACGGCCCCGCCATCACGCTGACCGTCAACGGCGAGGAACGCACGCTCGAGTCGCCGCGGACCCTGACCCGCTTGCTGGCCGATCTCGACTTCGATCCCCGTGCCGTGGCCGTCGAGTACAACGGTCGGATCCTGAAACGCGCGCGCTACGCCGAGACCGTGCTCGCCGACGGCGACCGCCTCGAGATCGTCCGCTTCGTCCAGGGCGGGTGATGGCGGCGGCAGGATGGCCTGAGGTCGCCCTCGGTCGCAAGCCTTGCATCTCCAGGCATCTGCGGCCTTGTGACTCGAACGCTGGTGAGGAGGTCAGGCTAGACGACCGCGATCTCGAGGTGGGCTCGAGCCGCCCGGCGAAGCTTCTGGTCCGCGGTCAGAAAGGACGCCTGGAGCCACTCGGCGAGCGCCAGGTAGGTGGCGTCGTAGGCGGAGAAGTTGCGCCGCATGCCCATCATCCGGTCCAGAAGGTAGGTGTGGCCGTGGCGCGCGAGCGGCAGGTCGAGGTAGTCCTCGAGCGCATCGAGGGCGCGCTCCACTCCCAGGCGGCGGCGCAGCACGGCCCGCCGTAAGACCGCGGTGACCTCCACGTCGCAGAGCGCCGGAACGTGCAGATCGACCGGGTCGCCCCGCAGCGCCCTCTCGAGCGGCGCGCCGCGCGGCGTTCCCAGCAGGAACTCGACGAGCATCGAGGCGTCGACGACGATCGGGGTCAGCTTCGGCCTCCCCGGTCACGCTCTCGACGCAGCATCTCCGCCGCCGTCGCTCGCAGATCGGCCATCGGCCGCGCCGCGATCCGGTCGACGAGCTCGTCGGCCGGCGGCCGCGCGACCTCTTTCTCGAGAATCTCCTGGATGTAGCGCGTGAGCGGAATCGCTCGCCGGCGCGCTCGCCGCTTGAGCTCCCGGTGAAGCGAATCGGGGACGTGGCGCACCTGGATCATCTTCGACATGGGAGCAGTCTTCCACATGTGCTGCACATGTTCCAAATTGCCGTCTGCTCCTCGCCCGGCTCCTCACTCAGGCAAGACGGAAACCAGCGGTTGGATCTTGCAAACTCCCAACGTATAATCTGCGGCTGGTCGGGCCGCTAGCTCAACTGGCAGAGCAGCAGACTCTTAATCTGCGGGTTCGGGGTTCGAGTCCCTGGCGGCTCACCAACTCAGCTCACCTGTTTTCACATACTCCGACAGCCTTACGGCCAAGCGTCATTACCCGGCATCAGGAGCCGGGAAGCTCGGGGAAGCCGGGTGCCGGCCCCGAGAGAGCCCCTCTTCGCGACAGGGTAGAGCAGAGCCTTCAGGGCGCAGGAGGACGCCCAACCTGCCCTCTGCCCACCCCGCCTTTGAGCGGTCGTCCGCTGCGCTTGCCCACCTCCCCGCCCAGTAAGACACTTCTTTAGGCAGGCACAGGCAGCGAGCGGCCCTGTGGCCGGATCCCTGACCAAGGGTGTCGGAAGGGAGGTGATCTTCAAGTGCAGGTCAAGACGACCGTGAGAGCGGGCGAGGGGTACGCTGTCGGAACCGGTGGCTAGAGCCTGACCCGCGTTTTGGGCGGGGGGGAGGAGGCCTTGACTCCTCCCCGCCCGTCTTCTAGACTCTTGCTGCTATTCCGCTGGCAAGTTGATGCGTTGAACATGAAGCGGCGAAAACGTCGAGGCGCGATTCTGCTTGAGAAGCTCCCGGAGGCCGAGGCGGCGCTCCTCCGTGGGAAGATCCCGGCGACGAAGCCAAGCGACTACGATGCGGCTCTGGCGAAGCTCGAGAAGCGCCTCTCGGCCCTGCAATATCAAGTCTCGCGCAACCGGGAGCGCGTGCGGGATCGCTACTCGCAGCTCGAGGAGCAGCCGGAAGATCGCCGCAGGATGCTGTTCGAAAACAGCCCACCCCCTCTGCTCCTGGCCCTCGCCTATGGCCTGATGCAGCAGAGCTACGCGGAGCGGTTCGACAACGTGCGGCGGTCGCTCCAACTCGCCGAGATCGCGGTTGAAGCCGCTACGCGGGTCGAGCGAACGGACTACCTGGCTTCCGAAGTGGCTGCCGATCTGGAGGCGGAAGCACTTGTCCACCTGGGAAACGCTCGCAGACTCAATTCTGACTTGGCGGGCGCGGAGCGGGCGTTCGAACGTGCCGAGGAGTACCGGTTGCAGGGCACGCGCGACCGGGAGCTACACACTGATCTCCTCAGGCATCTCGCGTTCTTGAGAGTCGACCAAGGTAGCTCTGCAGACGCCGGCAAGCTCATGGACCGCGAGATCGCGATCCGAAGGCTCATCGGAGATGAGGAGAAGCTCGGCGAAGCCTTGATCAACCGGGGGATGGTCTCGCCCTGGTTCGAGCCCCTGGAGCGAGCCTGTGAGTTTCTCGCGGCCGGCGTTTCACTCGTGGCGGACCCGAGGACCCAACTGTTGGCTCTCTTCCCGTTGGGCGAGGCGCTGGCCCGCAAAGGCAAGGGCTTCCAAGCCTGGAAAGTCGCCTGCCACACGGATACGGTGCTCCTCTTGACCGGCGCGGAGGCGCTTCAGGTCCGCAATCGCGCCATCAAGGGGATTGCCCTCCGAGCCGCAGGTGAGCTTCAGGACGCCGAACGAGAGCTGACGGCCGCGCGTGATGAGTTTTCGGAGCAGGGCCGGGAACTTCAAGCAGCCATCGCGGCATTGGACCTTGCTTGCGTCTGCGCGGCCCAGGGTCGCGTCGAGGATGTCGGCAAGCTGGCAAGCCACGCCCAGGTCGTCTTCACTCGCGAGCGAGTTGGGAAGGAGGCGCTCCGCGCTGTTCTCACTCTCCAACAAGCGGCGGAGGCCGAGCGAGTCACCGAGCAGCTCGCGGTCGAGGTCGTCAACTTCGTGGTGCGCTCTCGGCAGGACCGGAGCCTCCGATTTGCGCGGCGCTCGCCATGACGGCGCGCCGATCATCCGGCGCTTGGTCCTCCAGGTGATCGAAAACGTGCAAGAGGACCTTCGAGCCACGGGCGAAGGCCGTTGAGGCCAAGCGCGCCGAGCCACCCGGGTAGGACCTCGTGCCGCGAGCGCTGGCGCAAAAGAAAGGCCCCGGGCCGGAGCCCGGGGCGGGAAGTCGTAGCCGCGTCGCGGCTGGATGAGAAGCGTTAGAAACGCAGACCGGCGGAGACGGTGAGCTGCAGGTCGGTGTCGCCGCTCTGCTCGTACCAGCGCAAGCGAGCTTCCGGCCGGACGTGCGCTCGCTGGGTCAGGCCCAGCCGCATGCCGGTCCCGGCGTGCATCGACCATGAGTCGGTCGACTGCGCGAAACGCTCCTGGCCGACGACGATCTCGGCCTCGCCGAACGCCCAACCGGGGCCGCCGAAGACGAGCCACTGCATCTTGTCCCGGACCGGGACGACCCACACACCGGAAGCATCGACCAGGTTGGAGTCGGCGTTCAGGCTGGCGTCGTCGCCGATGCTGCTCGAGTTCTCGAAGCGGCCGATCGCGCCCTCGACCTCGAAGCGCTCAGTGACCGCGCGCCCGAGTCGCACGCCGTAGACGGCGTCGTTCTCGATCCCTTCGGCCTCCGGCCGGTAGCTGCCGGCGAACAACTCGAAGAGCGTGGCCGGATCGTTGCTGCTCGCGTTGGCGGGCAAAGCGGTGAAACCGCACAGCCCGACCACCATCATTACCTGCCAAACGTTACGGTACCTCATCTCGAATTCCCTCTGCACTCTGCTTCCTTGCGCCGCCCGTGGCCGGGCTCAATTGCCCGTCCGGGGGCGTTCGGATCGTCGCGAGTGAATGCATTGAGCGTGCCAGGGTGAGCCGCTTTCCGAGAGCTGCGATGGGACCGGCTCGGCTCAACCCGGATCACCGGCTTTCGCGAAGGCGGCGGGCGAGGTCAGTCCCGGCGCTCGAACAGCAGATCCCTCTCGGTGAGCCCGCCCAGGGAGCGGTATCTCGGCTCGAGCACGGCGCTCAGCTCGCGCCCGGCCCGGTCGTCGAGGAACTCGGTGAGCAGGAAGCGGGGGGCGAAGCGATCGAAGTCCAGGCCCGCCAGCACCTCCAACTCGTAGTCCTCGACGTCGAGAGAGAGGAAGTCGATCTCGCCGGCGCCCGCTTCGTCGAGGACCGAGGTCAGGGTCCGCGCCGGGACCCTCAGGTCGCGAGCCTCGATGCCGAACCAGGCGCGCGTCCGGGCGGCGTGACGCTCCTCCTCCTGGGCGGAGTCGAAGCTGCCGCGAACGCGGGACAGCAGATGTCCGGCGCGCATCTCGATGGTCTCCTCGGCGTAGCCGTCCGAGACCAGGGCGCACTGGAACACCATCGACCGGGGGCGCTCCCGGACGCAGCGCCGATAGAGCTCGGGAATCGGCTCGACGAGCACCCCCCGCCAGCCCTTCACCCGCTCGAGGTAGTAGGTGTTGCTCTCCGAGAGGCCGTCGTTGGCCCCGGCTTCGACGAAGAAGCCGCGCTCGGGAAGAAAGCGCTCGAGCTTGTCGTCCAGGCCCCCGCGGGCGGGCTTCGAATAGCGGAAGTCCCCGAGAGCCTCGAACGCCTTGCGGCGCAACCGGCGGAAGCGACGCTCGAGGTGGCGGAGCTTCGGCGATGCGGGCGGTCTGCGGGGCTGGGCTGTCACGGTATCGAGAGGCCGACGTCGGCGGCAGACCCC
>JBFGLX010000160.1:0-7638 GCA_041575955.1 Thermoanaerobaculia bacterium | reverse complement strand
GCCAATGCCGGTGGCGTCGCGGTCTCGGCTCTCGAGCAGAGCCAGAACGCGCTGCGCATCTCCTGGTCGCGCGACGAGGTGGACAGCCGCCTGCGCGAGATCATGACCAACATCCACGGCAAGTGCGTCCTCTACGGCGAGCAGGACGACGGCCACATCGACTACGTGCGCGGCGCCAACATCGGCGGCTTCGTCAAGGTCGCCGACGCCATGCTGGCGTACGGCATCGTCTAGCCCGACTCGAGAGAGGTCGTCGATGCCACGCAACGCCCTGTTCGTCCTGGCCCTCGCGCTGATCACGGCGGCCGCCTGCGGCCCCGATGACGAGGAGTTGGCCGCCGCCCAGGCCGCCGCGGTCGCGGCGCTTGCCGACGAGGTCTGGCAACATACGTTGAGTCAGAGCCCCTACCTGCAGGTGCGGCACGGCGCGCTGATTCGCGAGCTGCCCGACTACACCCTCGACAACACCACCGAGAACGCCGCGTTCGCCCGCGCGACCCTGGAACGGCTCGAGGCGATTCCCCTCGAGGAGCTCGCGCACGAGGACGCGGTGACCGCGGAGATGCTCCGCTGGGACAGCCAGCTCACCCTCGATCTCGAGCCCTGTCACTGGATCTCGTTCCCCTACTCCCCGTACGCTCTCGGCTTCGGTTTCAACTTCATCCACGGCCAGTTGGCGGCGCATCCGTTCACCGATCCCGCGGCACACACCGAGAACTACCTGACGCTGCTCTCCGAGTACGCGCAGAGCGTCGAGCAGCTCCGCGAGCACCTCGAGGGCCAGATCGAGCGCGGCATCTACATGTCCAGGCACGCGCTGCCCGGCGTCCTCGGCATGTTCCAGGCTTTCAAGACGACCGCTCCGCAGCTGATGCGGGTCTCCGGGGAGCGGCTCGGGGCGCTCCCCGAGGACCAGCGCGAGGTGTTCTCGGCGAAGGTCGAGAGCGCGATTCGCGACCGCATCGTGCCCGCGTTCGATGCCTTTCTCGGCCGGCTGGAGGCGGCCGACTACCGAACGGAAGCGCCCGATGCCGTCGGCCTGGCGCACTACCCGGGCGGCGAGACCTGCTACCGCGCGCTGGTCCGGCTGCACACCACCATGGACGTAACCCCGGAGGAGCTGCACGAGCTCGGCCGGCGTCGGGTGGCGCAGCTCGAGGAGGAGATGGCGGCGATCCGCGCCGAGGTCGGCTTCACCGGCAGCCGCGAGGAGTTCCATCTACGGCTCCGGACCGACCCGCGCTTCTTCGCCGAGTCGGCCGAAGAGGTCGAGGCGAAGTTCAACGACTACATCGCCCGCATCGAGCCAAAGGTGCCCGACTACTTCAGGACGCTGCCCGAGGCGCCGTACGGAGTCGAGCGGCTCGACCCGGCGGCCGAGGCGACGATGACGTTCGGCTACTACCAGCCGCCGACCCCCGACGCGCCGGTCGGCCGCTACTTCTACAACGGCTCGAAGCTCGACCAGCGGCCGATGATCTGGGCCGGCCCGCTGATCTACCACGAACTGGTGCCGGGGCATCACTTCCACATCGCGCTGCAGTCGGAGAACGAGGGCCTGCCGATGTTCCGGCGCGAGTACCTGTCGGCCAGCGCGTTCAACGAGGGTTGGGGCAACTACGGAGCCCTGCTCGCTTCCGAGATGGGCCTGCTCGACGACCCCTACGACCGCTACGGCGCGGCGCTGTTCGACATCTTCATCTCCGCCCGGCTGGTGCTCGACACGGGGATGAACCTGCTCGGCTGGCCGCTCGAACAGGGGCGCGCCTACATGCGCGCACACACCTTCCAGTCGGACACCGAGATCGCGACCGAGACCCTCCGCTATTCCACCGACCTCTTCGGTCAGGCGCTCGCCTACAAGGCCGGTCTCGAGAAGCTAGTCGAGCTGCGCCAGGCGGCCCGGGCGAGCGCCGGCGCGTCGTTCGACATCCGCGACTTTCACGACGCCGTGCTGGGGAGCGGCGCGATGCCGATGACCATCCTCGAGCGCCACGTCCGCTGGTACTTCGACCGCGCCGAGTGACGGCGCCACCGGCTCGGCGGTGCTCTTGGCGGGTTCGGCGAGCAGCCCGCGGCGCTCGAGGAACCGGGCGAACGCGCGGCCGGCGGCGGCGCTCGGGTGCCAGGTGTCGCCCGGCGTCTCCTCGAAGACGATGCCCTCGGCCAAACCCCGCTCGAGCGGCTCGAGCAGGTCGAAATGCCGGATGCCCAGCTCGTGCAGGGCCGCGAGCGCCTGCTCGCGCGACGCCCGCTCCTGCTCCCGCCAGCTCTCGTAGGGCGTCAGGATCGGCACCACCAGCACGGTGAACCGGATCCCCTGCGCCGCCAGGGTCTGCTGGAACCCTTCCAGGGCACGCACGGTCTCGGCCATCTCGAGGCCGCGGCCCCGGGTCGCGGTCCACTGGACCCATTTCCGGTAGAGGAAGCTGTTCTGAAAGAGCCAGGGGTTCAAGGTGTTGAGCGGCCGCCCCGGCTCGTAGGAGACCAGCCGGCCGGCGGCGTCCCGGACCACCACCGGGGTCGGATAGAAGTCGTTGTTGTGCAGCGTCAGGATCACGTGATCGGGCTCGATCTCCTGGTTGTAGCGGCGGTAGAAGGTGAGCTGCTGGTCGGTGTTGTAACCCTCGACGCCGGCGTTCCAGTACTCGAAGCGCCGATCGCCGTAGACCGCCTCGAGGCCTTCGATCAGCCTCCCCCGCCGGGTGACCGAGTCGCCGACGAAGAGCAGGCGGGTCACGCCCGGCCGCTTCAGGTAGGGGTAGGGCGGCTCGAACTGCCGACGCTCGGCGTTCCAGGTCCGGAGCAGGCCCATCCGGTCGTACTCGCCGGTGCCGAGCCTGGGCCGGTAGCCGAGCCCGAACTCGGTGGTCGTCTGGGGCGAGTGGAAGATGTCGTGGATCGGGTTGGCGGTGCCGTAGGAGGCCACCGGATCGGTGAACAGGCGCAGCGCCCCTTCCCCCACCAGCAGGCCGACGGCGACACCGAGCAGCAGCGCTACGGCCGCGAAAAGCCTCCGTTTCACCGCGGCAGTCTAGCCTGCAGGCGCAACCAGCACCATACGGCCGAACCCGCCGCAGGAGTGGGTCCGCTGGCCGGGATCCCGGCGAACGGACCCATAGGGCCCGCCGCGGCCTTGACCCGAATTGCCGGATGCTAGAGTCTGTCCTCGTGTCAGCCGACGGCGACGAGTCCCCCGGAGCCGAGAGTACCGGCATGCTCCGCACCGAAGAGTTGATGGTCGGCGTGCGCGAGCGGGCGCTCGGCAGCTCCCGGCCCGAAGGCGACGACTTCACCATCACCCCGACGCTGAGCGCGGCGCGCGAGCTGCTCGCCTCGGACCGGCTGCTCGCCTCCCGGCTGCTCGGCGACGGCTCCGACTGGGAGCTCGAGACCTACCTGCGCTTCGAGAGCCACCGGCCGCTGCTGGGACGCGTGCTGATCGCGGTCAAGCGCTACCTGCTGCTGCCGCCCCTGCGCTGGCTGTTCGAGTACAGCCGCCAGAACTTCTTTCGCCAGCGCGAGATCAACCGCGCCCTGCTCGCCTACGTCGAGGTCCTGGCCCGAGAGAACGCCCGCCTGCGGGTCGACCTGGAGCGCCACGGGCCGAGCCCGGCCGCCGAGAGCCGCTCGGAGACGCCGGCTTCGTGAAGCTCGCCCTGGTGGTGCAGCGCTACGGCCGCGACATCGCGGGCGGCTCGGAGGCCCACTGCCGGGAGCTGGCGCACCGGCTGGCGCAGAGCCACGAGGTGACGGTGCTGACCAGCTGCGCCCGCGACTACATCACCTGGCGCAACGAGTACCCGGCCGGCCCGGGCGTCGAAGACGGCGTCCGCATCCTGCGCTTCAAGGCCCGCAAGCGCCGCCAGCAGCGCTTCCGCGAGATCAGCGAGATCGCCTTTTCCGGCAGCTCCCTGCCGGCCGAGGAGGAGGCCTGGTTCGTCGAGAACGGGCCCCGCGTGCCCGCCCTGATCGAGCACCTGGAGCGTCACGGCCGGGACTACGACGGAGTGCTGTTCTGGACCTTCCGCTACTACCCCTCGTACTTCGGCCTGCCCAAGGTCGCCGACCGGGCGATCCTGCTGCCCACCGCGGAGGAGGACCAGGCGATCCGGTTCGCGGTCCTGCGCAAGTTCTTCCGCTCGCCCGCGGGCATCCTCTTCCTGACCGAGGAAGAGCGGCAGCTGGTCGCGGAGCGCGCGGGGGGCCCCCTGCCGCCGTCGAGAATCATCGGCTCCGGCCTGGAGCCCGCGACCGCCAATGCGGGACGCGAGCCGCTCACGAATCTGGGCATCGAAGGGCCGTACGTGCTCTATCTCGGCCGCGTCGACCCCAACAAGGGGTGTCGGACGCTCCTGCGCCACTACCTGCGCTACCTGGAGAGCACGGACCGAGCGGTTCCGCTGGTGCTGGCCGGCAGGCCGGTCATGGCGCTGCCGAGCCACCCGGCGATCAGGCCGCTCGGCTTCGTCGGCGACGAGCTGCGGCAGGCGCTGGTCGCCAACGCCAGCTTCCTGGTGATGCCCTCGCGCTTCGAGAGCTTGAGCCTCGTCCTGCTCGAGGCCTGGAACCGTAGCCGGCCGGTGCTGGTCAACGGCCACTGCAAGGTGCTGAGGGGACAGGTGACGCGAGCCAACGGCGGTCTCTACTACCACGACTCCGCGGAGTTCACCGCGGCCACGGAGCTTCTGCTCGGCCGGCCGGCGGTGGCGGATCGGCTGGGAGCGCAGGGCCACGACTACGTCGATCGGCACTACCGCTGGCCGGTGGTGATGGCCAAGATCGAGGATCTGCTCGGGGTTCTTCCGAGCTAGAATCGTCGATCCCCGCCATGTCGAGCCGCGCCACAACTGCCGTTTTCGCCTGCCGCCGGACGCCCTGGGCCCGTGGCGCTCGGCGCCCGGTGCCGCCTGTGGCGCTGGCGCTGATCGGGACGCTCGCCGCGCTCGCGCCCCTCCATGCCGTATCGCGCTTCGAGGCCGCGCTCGCCGGCGGTGACGACGCGGTGATCGTCGACAACGCCTCGCCCTGGCCGGATGACGTGGTCGAGCGGCTCGTCGTCGAGGCCGACCGGTCGACCCAGGGCGACTGCCGGGCGGCGCACGCCGGGCGCCGGGGCCTGTTCCAGCCCGGCGATCGGATCGTCGTCACCCGCGGCTACCTGGCGTGGTTCGATCTGACGATCGAGGACCGCGAGCGCCCCCGCAAGCCGGCCTTCCCCGCGGTCTGGCCTCGATCCGGCGCGCTCTCCGGGTGGTGGACGCTCTCGGGCGCCGGCGACTTCCGCTACCGGGTGAGCGGACCGCTGGGCTGCTCGTGGGCGCCCAACGAGCTCCTGCCCGGCTCGGCGTCCAAGTTCCGCGACCAGAACTTCTGGGACCGCTTCGCGCCGCCGCACGAGCACTCCCTGGAGGTCAGGAGCGGCGACCGGCGCTTCTTCTTCGGTCACCACCTGGCCGGCGCCGCCGTCAACTCCGGCTGGCGGCTGACCCGCGACGGCCAGGTCGACGCGGACGGCGCGGTCACCTTCCAGACCGCCGGCAAGCTGGCCAGCCTGGTCAAGTTCAGCGTCGACGTCACTGACGACGACGACGCCAAGGTGGCCAACTTCATCCGCTCCAGGCTGACCTATCGCTGCCTCCCCGACCGCATCGCCGTCAGCTGGAAGATCAAGCCCCAGCGCCGGGACGTCATCTCGGACAATCTGTTCGCCTACCTGTGGCTGTCGTACGCCCAGGACATGGACGGCACCGCGTGCGACCTCACCGGACGCGGATCCCAGTGGCCGGCCGAGCCCGCGCATCGATACGCCTGGGCCCGAGCGGGCGGCGGACCGGCGGCGGGCCTCGGTCTGAGGAGCTCCCCGGGAGGTCGAACCTCCAACCCGCAGCGCCTGGTCTGGGGCAGAGCCTGCGGCGACGTCAACACCGGCGTCGTGAGCACGCCGGACTTCGCGGTCGGCGCCGGCGGCTACCTGATGGTCGGCAGGACCCGGGCTCTGTCGACCGACCATCCGCGCTTCAAGTGGATCGACCTCGGGCCCGCCGAGGGCGGCGCGGGAACCAGGAAAAGCCCCCACGGCATCCCCTGGGACCGGCTGATCCTGTGGAACGAGGCGCGCAACGACGGCGTCGTCGGCTTCGGCGTGACCCGGGGACCCTACTACTCGCGGCCCGAGAAGGCCCTGACCCTGGCCAAGCGCCGCTGGTACGAGACCCGCTACGCGGTCGGCTCGGCCTTCTGACCGCGGGCGGGGTCCGGTTTGACTCCGCCCGTGGCCCAGAGTAGCCTGGGACGTGCACCCCTCATCGACCACGGCGACCCCGGTCATCGGCGCCATTCCGGCCCGCTACGGCTCCACCCGCATGGCCGGAAAGCCGTTGCGTCCGCTCGCCGGGCGGCCGCTGATCGAGCACGTCTACCGGCGCGCCGCGCGGGCGGCGAGCCTCAGCCGAGTGGTGGTGCTGACCGACGACGAGCGCATCGCCGAGGCGATCGACAGCTTCGGCGGCGAGTACGAGATGACCCCGGTCGACTGCTCCTCGGGGACCGACCGCATCGCCTGGGCGGCGCGCGAATGGGAGGAGGCGGCGGTGGTCAACATCCAGGGCGACGAGCCGCTCATCGACCCCGAGGCGATCGACCGGGTCGCCCGCCACCTGATCGACTCCCCCGACGACGAGATGGTCACCCTGGCGGCGCCGGCGGGGCCGGACGAGGCGGGCGACCCCAACGTGGTCAAGGTGGTGGTCGGCGCCGGCGGCCGCGCCCTCTACTTCAGCCGCGCCACCATCCCCTATCCGCGCCATGAGGAGCACGCCCGGCCGCTCAAGCACATCGGCATCTACGGCTATCAGCGGCGAGCGCTGTTGGCGCTCGCCCGCCTCGAGCCGTCGCCGCTCGAGCGCGCCGAGTCGCTCGAGCAGCTGCGCGCGCTCGAGAACGGCATCGGCATCCGCGTCCTGATCACGGCGCGGTCGTGGGTGGGCGTCGATACAATGGAGGACCTCGAGAAGGTCGAGGAGCTCTTGAAGCGAATGCAGTCCGAGGGAGAGCACCCGACGGCGACGCCGGTGGAGCCCGGCTAGCCGATCGAAGGAGGAGATCTGGCATGGCCACCAAGTACATCTTCATCACCGGCGGCGTCATCTCGTCGCTGGGCAAGGGCGTCGCGGCGGCATCGGTCGGCGCAATCCTCGAATCGCGGGGCTTCTCGGTGACGCTGATGAAGCTCGATCCCTACGTCAACGTCGATCCCGGGACCATGTCGCCGTATCAGCACGGCGAGGTGTTCGTCACCGACGACGGCGCCGAGACCGATCTCGACCTGGGCCATTACGAGCGGTTCACCCATGCGCTGACCAGCAAGCGGCACAACACGACCACCGGCAAGATCTACGAGACGGTGATCAACAAGGAGCGCCGCGGCGATTACCTCGGCAACACGGTACAGGTGATCCCGCACATCACCGACGAGATCAAGGAGGCGATGAAGCGGGTCGCCGACGGCGTCGACGTGGTCATCGTCGAGATCGGCGGCACCGTCGGCGACATCGAGTCGCTGCCGTTCCTCGAGGCGATCCGCCAGTTCCGGATCGAGCTCGGACGCAACAACGCCGCCAACCTGCACCTGACGCT
>JBFGLX010000159.1:0-7678 GCA_041575955.1 Thermoanaerobaculia bacterium | reverse complement strand
CGGCCCGTAGACGATGTAGCTGTGGCCGGTGATCCAGCCGATGTCGGCCGCGCACATGTAGACGTCCTTGGGCTGCAGGTCGAACACCAGCCGGTGGGTGAGCGCCGCGTCGACCAGGTAGCCGGCGGGCGTGCGTCGCCGGCAAGGGCCTCGGCCGCGGCGGCGCGCTGGCCATCGCCTACCTGGGAGCCTTCGCCAGCGCCGGCGCCGGCGCGGCGCTCGCGCGCGGTGTCGAGGGTGGACGCGAGTGGGCGGTAGCCGCCGCGGCCGGCCTGCTGCTGTCGATCTCCGCCGGCAGCCTGGGCGCGGCCATCGGGGCCGGCGGCCGGGGACGGGTGCGGGCCTTTGGGGCCGCGCTGGCCGCCTGGGTGGTCCTGGTGTTCGCTCTCGACGCCGTCCTGCTCACCCTGATCGTGGCGCTGGCGCCGCCGCCACCCGGCGCCGTCGGCGAGCACGGGCACGACGAGCTCGCCGCCCCCTCCGGCGCGGCCCCCGGCCACGATCCGCACGCCCGCGCCGCCGAGCCCGAGCCGGTGGCGCCGGGAGTGCTCTCCGGCGGCCTCATGACGCTCAGCCCGGTGAGCCTCTTTCGCCTGACGGCCCTAGCTGCCAGCCCGGGTCTGCAACCGCGCCTCGGGGTGGCGCTCCCCGGCGGCAGCGACGCTAGGCTATGGACGATCACCGGCGCCGGCTGGCTGGTCTGGCTGGCCGTGCCCCTGCTCGCGGGGCACTACCGGTTTCGGCGAGCCGTCCTCGTCTAGCCTCGCCTTCCCTCACATGACCTGGGCAGCCTTCCAGCGTCTCGATCCGGTGACCCAGGCGCTCGCCGCGACGCTCTTCACCTGGAGCATGACCGCGGTCGGCGCGAGCCTGGTCTTTTTCATCCGGCGCGAGAACCGCAAGCTCCTCGACGTCATGCTGGGCTTCACCGCCGGCGTGATGCTCGCGGCGAGCTTCTGGTCGCTGCTCGCCCCGGCGATCGAGATGGCGCGCCAGGACGGCCTCCCGGCGTGGTTCCCGGCGGCCGCCGGCTTCATCCTCGGCGCGCTCTTTCTGCGAGTCGCCGACCTCACCCTGCCGCACCTGCATCTCAAGGCGCCGCTCAAGGACGCCGAAGGCCTGCCCACCCGCTGGCAGCGACCGACGCTGCTGGTCCTGGCGATCACCCTGCACAACATTCCGGAGGGCCTGGCGGTCGGCATCGCTTTCGGGGCCGCCGCCCACGGCCTGGGCGGGGCCACCATCGCCGCCGCCGCCGCCCTGGCTCTCGGCATCGGGCTGCAGAACTTTCCCGAGGGGCTCGCGGTGTCCATGCCGCTGCGGCGCGAAGGGGTCTCGCGGCTCAAGAGCTTCTGGTACGGCCAGCTCTCGGGCATGGTGGAGCCGGTCGCCGGCGTGCTCGGCGCCGCCGCGGTTCTCACCTGGCGGCCGCTGCTGCCCTACGCCCTGGGCTTCGCCGCCGGTGCGATGGTCTTCGTCGTCATCGAGGAGGTAATCCCCGAGTCGCAGAGCAGCGGCAACGCCGACGCGTCGTCGCTCGGCGCGGTCGCGGGCTTCGTGGTCATGATGATCCTCGACGTGGCGCTCGGCTAGCCTCACCAAAGTTCGAGTCGCCCCGGTCGGGGGGTGGGAGCTATCGGCGCGCGGGCGCGGCGCGCTCTGGTGCCGAACGCTGCACAGCGGCGCGCGCCGGGGTCGCCTACCCTGGTGAAGACGTGTCCGGCCTGCGCGCGCGAAGTCGAGGCGCCTTCTCGCTGGTCGAGACCACGGTGGCCCTGGGCCTGGTCTCGGCGATCCTGCTCTCGGGGCTGACCCTCCTGACCCTGCAGCCGCGCCTGCAGGACCGGACCCGCGCCGGTGAAGAGGCCCTGCGCGCGATCGAGGCGGCGCTCGAGACGCTGCGCGCCGGCGAGCTGCCGCTCGAGTCGGGTCGCCTGGTCCCGGGCCTCGCCTATCCGGTCGTCAGCCGCCGGCGCGACCTGAGCCTGACCCTCGAGGTGACGCCGCGTCCCACGCCCGGGCTCTACGAGCTGCGCGTCGACGCCACCTACCTGACCTGGGGCCGCGCGGCCAGCCGCTCGGTGACGACCCTCACCTGGAGGCCGTCAGGGTGACCGCCGGCGGGCGGGGGTTCACCGTGATCGAGGCCGTGGTCAGCCTGGCGCTCACCAGCCTCTTCCTGCTGCTCGCGGCGCAGCTGCTGCGGGACACCCAGCGGGCGTCGCTCGCCACCCGGCGCCAGGCGCTCGATCCGACGCCGCGCCACGTCGCCCAGTACCTGCGCAACGACGTCCACGGCGCGCGCGGCACCGTGCGGCTGCGCGGCAGCGCCAGCCAGCTATGGTCGAGAGGCCCGCTGACGCTGCGGCTTGCCGACGGCAGCAGCGTCCGCTACCAGAAGACCGCCGATCAGGTGGGCCGCGCCCTGTTCGACGCCGGGGGCGCGCCCGCCGGCGAGCGGACCCTCATGCGCGGCGTCGTCAGCTGGCGCTGGCTTCAACTGAGCTCCGATCTGGTGGAAGTCGAGGTCGGCTTCCGGCGCCGCCCGGACGGCGATGCCCTGAGCCGTTCGGTGAGCGAGCCCCGGTCCTCGATCGAGACGCTGCGCATGCGCATCGCGATGCGCGCCGCGCCGGGCAGGAGGTCTTGGTGAGACGGCGCCGGGACGCCGGGCACGCGATCGCGATCGCCCTGGTCGTGCTGGTGCTGGTTGGCGCGGCGGCAGCCGCGATCGCGGTCGGCCTGCAGCTCGAGGCCCGGAGCTCGCTCCAGGAATCGCGTCGCATTCATCTGGTCGTCCTCGCCGACGCCGCGCTGGCCGAGGCGCTCGCCGAGCTCGCGAGCAGCAAGGGCTTTCAGGGAGCGGCCACACGCCGGTTCGGCCGGGGCACGATCGCCAGCCGGGTCACCACGCTCGGCCTCGACCGCTACGAGATCGTCGCGACAGCGACCTTCGCCGGCTGGCGCCGCGAGGTCTGGGCGCTGGTCGACACCGGCGGCTCGACGCCGCGGGTCACGAGCTGGAAGGTCCTGCGCTAGGCTACGCATCCAGCGCTGACCCGGCGACACCGAGTAGAGGTGCAGGCCGTCGGCGCTCGCGAGGAGGTGGCGCGCCCCGACCAGCCCGTCGGTGAAGGTCTGATCACAGATCCTGGCGGCCAGGCTGAGGGTTCCGTCCAGGGCGCTACGGGAGAACGCCGCCACCGTGCCCCGGAACGGGTTGGTGAAGAACGCAAAGAGGCCGTCGGGGCTGACCGACGCGCCGGAGTTCTGGGGACCAACGCCGCCGCAGCCGGTCCAGATCGAGAAATCCTCCTCGTTGAAGCTCTGGAGGCCGTCCACACGACGCTGCCGGCTGAGCCGCGGTTAGCAGCATGAGCTGTCCGTAGGCGTCGGGATCCTCGAGGAAGATGACGTACTTGCCCGCGGCCGGCCCCGCGTGCCCGAGTGGGCGGTGTCCCACCCGGTGGCGTGTTTGCAGCACCCGCCTCTCGGCGCATCATCTGAGGTGAACCGGACGTCTGCTGGTCTTCCGGCGTCGGAACGGGCACCGCCGGCACTTCGAGACGGGGGCAGGCGTCGATCAGCCTGAACGGGGCTGCGGGATGGTCGAGATTCGAATCCACGGCCGCGGCGGTCAGGGTGGCGTCACCCTGGCCAAGATCATCGCCACCTCTCGGTTCCTGGAGGGCCAGTCGGTCCAGGCCTTCGGTCTGTACGCGGCCGAGCGCTCCGGCGCTCCGCTGCAGGCCTTCTGCCGCTACGCGGACGAGCCGATCCGGAACCGCAACCTGATCTACGAGCCCGATCACGTCATCGTCCTCGACCCGACCCTGGTGGGTCCGGCGATCGCCGAGGGTCTCGAGCCCGGTGGCTGGATCCTGATCAACGCGGCCGAGCCTCCGGAGACGCTGGCGGAGGACTTTCCCGGCTACCGGCTGGCCACGGTCGACGCCACGGCCATCGCCCGGGACAACGGTCTCGGCACCCGCAGCGTGCCGATCGTCAACACCGCGCTCGCCGGCGCGGTGGGCCGGCTGCTCGGCTTCGGCCTGCCGTCGATCCTGTCGGCGCTCGAGCATCTGGCGTTCAAGGGACCGAATCAGGCGGCGGCGGAGCGAGCGTACGCCGAGCTCCGCTCGCTCGACGCGCCCGCTCCGGGCGCAGCGGCCAGGGCTGCGCCAACGCCGACGGCGAAGCCCCTCGTCCCGGGCTTCCTAAGCGGCGACGGCGGGGCGCTGCCGCGCATCCGCACCGGCGCCTGGGCGACCGAGCAGCCGCGGCGCCAGGAGTGGATTCCGCCCTGCAATCACGTCTGCCCGGCGGGCAACGACGTGCGCGGGTTTCTCCAGGCGATGGCGCGCGAGAGGGTCGACGAGGCGCTGGCGATTCTGCTCGCCACGTCGCCGCTGCCGTCGATCTGCGGCCGGGTCTGTCCGGCGCCCTGCATGGAGTCGTGCAACCGCATCGATCTCGACGGCGCGGTCAACGTGCGCGAGCTCGAGCGCTACGCGGGCGACCACGGCTCGGTCGCCCTGGCGCCGGCCGACCGGCGCCAGGAGTGCGTCGCGATCGTCGGCTCGGGCCCGGCGGGCCTGACCGCCGCCTTCCACCTCGGCCGCCTGGGCTACCGCGTGACCCTCTACGAGGCGGCCACGGAGCTCGGCGGGCTGCTGCGCGGTGGCATTCCCGAGTACCGGCTGCCCGACGCGGTGCTCGACCGCGAGCTCGAGCGGATCCTGGAGCTCGGCGTCGAGGCTCGCACCGGGTTCCGGCTCGACCGCACCGCCGTCTTCGGCCTCGCGCAGAGGTACGACGCGGTGCTGGTGGCGACCGGGCTGCAGGAGCTGCGCGGCCTCGAGCTCGGCACCGGCGGCGCCCAGGCGGTGGAGCAGGGGATCGACTTCCTCGATCGCGCCCATCGCCGGCAGGTGCGCGTCGAAGGCGAGGAGGTGATCGTCGTCGGGGGCGGCGACACGGCGATCGACGCCGCTCGCACCGCCTTGCGTCTGCGGGCCGAGCGCGTCCGCGTCGTCTACCGGCGCAGCCAGGCGGAGATGCCCGCGATCGCCGAGGAGATCGACCAGGCGATCGACGAAGGGGTCGAGATCGAGTTCCTGACGCAGCCGGTCAGCCTCCGGCCGGGCGCCTCCGACAACGGCGGCGGCCGGCACTTTCTGGTCTGCCGGCAGATGCGCCTGGGAGATCCCGACGAGTCGGGGCGCCGCCGGCCGGAAGAGATCGCGGGCTCCGATTTCGAGCTGCCCTGCGACCGGCTCATCCTGGCCCTCGGCCAGTCGCAGGATCTGTCGGTCTTTCCCGAGGGCAGCGAGGTGCGCGAGGGCGAGCAGCTCATCGGCCTCCTCGAGACGCCGCTCTACGCGATCGGCGACTTCGCCACCCGCGAGGGCACCGTGGCGGGCGCCATCGGCAGCGGCCGCCGGGCCGCGCTGCACATCCACGAGTCGCTGAGCGGCGAGCTTCTGGGCGACGGCGCCCCCGGCGATCTCGATCGCGAGCGGCCGGCGAGGCCGGTCGACGTCTGGCGCGACGAGGTGATCCAGGCCGGCGCCATGCGGCTTCACCTGTTCGAGAGACAGGCGGCCCACAGCGGTCCATCGCTGCTGCCGTGGGAGCGGAGCTGGAACTTCAACGAGATCCACCAGGGGCTGCCCGATGCGCGACAGGCGCAGCGCTGCCTCTCGTGCGGGGTCTGCGACGAGTGCGACCGCTGCGTGACCTACTGCCCCGAGGGGGTGCTCAAGCGTGTCGGACACGAGTTCGTCTTCGACTATTCGTTCTGCAAGGGGTGCGGCGTCTGCGCCGCCGAATGCCCGCGCAACGTCATCTTCATGAGTCGACTCTGAGGACATCGCGATGCCATTCGAGCTGGTCACCGGAAACCACGCCGCCGGCTACGCCCTGAGCGCCGCCGCGGAAGCCAACCGCGACGCGCGCGGCGCCGTCTGCGGGATCTATCCGATTACGCCGCAGACCGAGATCGTCGAGTACGTGGCGAGCTTCCCGTTCACCAAGACCCGGGTGGTGCCGGTCGAGAGCGAGCATTCGGCGATGGGCGTCTCGATCGGCGGCGCGCTCGCGGGTGCCCGCGCCTTCACCGCCAGCTCGTCGAACGGACTCGCCTACATGACCGAGAACGTCATGGTCGCCGGCTTCTTCCGGCTGCCGATCGTCATGGTGGCTGTCAACCGCACCCTCGGCCCGCCGTGGAACATCTGGGCCGACCAGGGCGATACCCTGCTGTTCCGCGACCTGCCGTGGGTACAGCTCTACTGCGAGAGCAGCCAGGAGGTGCTCGACTCGACGCTGCTCGCCTTCCGCCTGGCCGAGGACCGCGAGGTCCTGCTGCCGGTGATGGTCTGCATGGACGCCTTCATCGTCTCTCACACCCAGGCCGAGACCCACCTGCCCGAGCAGGAGCGGGTCGACCGCTACCTGCCGCCGCTCGCGCTGCCCCATCGGCTGCGGCACGACCGGCCGGTGACCCTCGGGGCGCTGGTGTGGCCGCACGAGGCGATGTCGCAGCGGTTCGAGATCGACCGGGCCATGGGCCGGGTACCGGTCCGGTTCGAGGAGTGCCGGCGTGACTTCGTCGACATCTTCGGGCGCGACCCCGGCGACGCCGTGGAAGCGTTCGGGATGGACGACGCCGAGCTGGCGATCCTCGCCTCGGGAACGATCGCCACCACCGCGCGCGAGGTCGTCGCCCGGCGCCGGGCCGCCGGCGAGAAGCTGGGGCTGCTGAAGATCAAGCTCTTCCGGCCCTTCCCGGAGCGACTCATCCGGGAGGCCTGCCGCTCGGTGCGCAAGCTCGCGGTTCTCGACCGCAACTACGCCGCCGGCCTCGGTGGGGTCTTCTGGCAGGACACCCGCGCCGCCTTCCAGGGCCACCGCCCGGAGCTCGTCATCCAGGACTACCTGACCGGCGTCTGCGGCGGCGACGTGACCCCGGCCATGATCGACGAGGTCGTGAGCGATCTGGCCGGACGCGGCGAGAGCGGCGCGCCGCTCTGGATGGGCCTCGAGACCCGAGAGGGGGTGGCGGCGACATGACCGACGCAAGCGCTCGAACGGCGCCACCGGCGACCGGCGAAGCGGCCCGGAGCGCGGGCTTCGAGGAGTGCCTGCTGCGCCCCGGCAACACCAACTGCGGCGGCTGCGGCATGAGCACCGGTCTGACGATGCTCGGGAGGGTGCTCGCCGGGCTCGACGAGCCGTGCATGCTGGCCATTCCGGCCTGCTGCGGCATCGTCACCGCCGGCGGCTACCCGACCACCAGCTACGGCGTGCCGGTCGTCGCCACCACGTTCGCTTCGGCCGCGGCGGTGGCCAGCGGCCTGGCCGCCGTCCGCGACCTCAACGGCGAGCCGGGCCAGGTCATCTGCTGGGCGGGCGACGGCGGCACCTACGACATCGGCCTCGCCACCCTGTCGGCCGCGGCCGAGCGCGACGAGGACATCCTCTACATCTGCTACGACAACGAGATCTACGGCAACACCGGCGGCCAGCGCTCCTCGGCGACGCCGGCCGGCGCCCGGACGACGACCACGCCCGGCGGCAAGCGCGAGGGCAAGAAGGACATCCTGGCGATCATGGCGGCGCACCGCATCCCCTACGCGGCCACCCTCTCGGTCGCCCACCCGGACGACTTCGAGCG
>JBFGLX010000158.1:0-7772 GCA_041575955.1 Thermoanaerobaculia bacterium | reverse complement strand
GGATCTACCAGGCGGCGCGGCACCCGAAGAGCTTCGTGTCGCTCGACGGCGCCGACCACCTGCTGCTGCGCGACGAGCGCGACTCGGAGTTCGTCGCCGAGCTCCTGTCGGCGTGGGCGAGCCGCTACGTCGAGCTGCGCGAATCGGCCGGGCGAGGGCAGAAGAGCGAGGCCGGTAGCGCGGCGAAGGCCCGCGTCGTGGTGCGCGGCGGCGCCACCGGCTTCACCAATCAGATCACCCTCCGCCGGCACCAGCTGGTCGCCGACGAGCCCGAGAGCGTCGGTGGCGCCGACGCCGGGCCCAATCCGTACGATCTCCTGCTGGCCGCGCTCGGCGCCTGCAAGTCGATGACCCTGCGCATGTACGCCGATCGCAAGAAATGGCCGCTCGAGGGCGTCGAGGTGCGTCTCGAGCACGCCAAGATCCACGCCGAGGACTGCGCGGCGTGCGAGACCCAGACCGGCAAGATCGACCAGATCCGGGCGGCGATTCGCATCGAGGGGCCGCTCGACGAAGCGCAGCGGGCGCGGCTGATCGAGATCTCCGAGCGCTGCCCGGTGCACCGGACCCTCACGTCCGAGATCGAGATCCTGAGCAGCGAAGCGACGGACTGAGGCAGGCGTGGTCTCGGATTGTCCTCCTCGGAGGACAGTCGCGGGTCCCGGCGAACCGACCGGGTGGCGGCAAGCCCCGCCCCCACACCCTCTCGGCGACTGGCACGGATCCTGAAGCCTCGGCGCGGCAGGAGGTGCACCATGAACAGTCCGCCACTCGGATCCGCTCTCATCGCCGCCCTGCTGCTGACCCTGGCCGGAGGCGCCGGCGAGCCGGCAGAAGCCGGCGACTGGTTCATCGGTGGCGCCTTCCGGGTCGGTGGCCTGCAGTTCTCGCTGGCCTACGATCGTCATGGCCGCCATTCCCACCGGGACTACTACTACCGCACCCGCGATCGGGTCCACTACGACGGCTACCGGTGCGGCTCGTACTGCTTCAAGCGCTCCGGCTACGGCTACCACCACGCGCGCTGCCCGGTGGTCCTGCACCATTTCCGGCTCCACCACTTCCATCCGGCGGCAGCCTGGGGCGCCTACCTGGCGCCGGGGTACGAGCGCTACTACGACCGCGGACGCCACTACGGCCATCGGGACTACGGCTATCGCGGCCACGGCCATCGCGACTACGGGCGCCGCGGCCATGGCTACGGGCATCGCGACTACCGCTACCGGTACGACGATCGCGACTACCACCGGGGCCACGATCCGCGTTCCTGCCCCTACCGCTGATCCGCCCTCGGGCCGGCGGGCCCCTGCTCCGTCGCCGCCGCCGATCGCGCCCATATAATCGGTCGCGGTGACGGCAGCTCCTGGGAATGACTCGCCCCGTATCCTCGGCCGCCCCGACCACGCGATCTCGCGCAAGGCGATCCACGACAACGCCCTGAAGGTGCTCTACCGGCTGCACCGCTCCGGGCACCACGCGTATCTGGTGGGCGGGGCCGTGCGCGATCTCATGCTCGGGCACGAGCCGAAGGACTACGACATCGCGACCGAGGCGAGGCCGCCGCAGGTGCGGCGGCTGTTCCGCAACTCGCGCATCATCGGCCGGCGATTCCGGCTGGTGCACGTTTATTTTCGCGAGGGCGTCGTCGAGGTGTCGACCTTCCGGCGCGGTCCCGATCCGGAGAGCCAGCGATCCCCACCGGGGGAGCTCCTGATCACCGATGACAACGTCTTCGGCACCCCCCGCGAGGACGCCTTTCGCCGGGACTTCACGCTCAACGCGCTCTTCTACAACATCGCCGACTACTCGGTGATCGACTACGTCGGCGGCATCGAGGATCTCGAGGCGCGCCAGATTCGCGCCATCGGCGATCCGCACGTGCGCTTCCAGGAAGATCCCGTCAGGATGATGCGCGCCTGCGAGTACGCCGGGCGGCTCGGTCTGACCATCGAGCGCGCGACCCAGGAGGGCCTCTACGAGCAGCGGCGGGAGATCGACAAGGCGTCGGCCCCGCGGCTGCTCGAGGAGCTGCTGCAGCTGCTCCGTTCGCGGCACTCGGCGGCGACCATGCAGTGGATGCTGGAGCTCGGCCTGCTCGAGTTCGTGCTGCCCGATCTCCATGCGGCCGTCGTCGGGGCGCCGGCCGAGTCCTACGCATCGATCTTCGGCACGCTCGACCGGCTGGTGGCGGCGGGCCGGGAGCCGTCGGACGCGGCGCTCATCGCCGCCCTGGTGCTGCCCGGAGTGAGCCACGAGCTCTACCTGCGTGAGGAGGAGGGCGCGCGGCGCCTGAAAGCGGGCGCCAGGCGTCAGCTGGCGGCCGAGCAGGCGGCGCGCTTCGCCGCGCGCTTCAGGATCTCCAAGGTCCGGGCCGAGCGGCTGGTCGACACCCTGCTCGCGGCGCAGCGCATGGCCGAGCCCGGGTGGAAGATGCCGGAGCGCATCCGCTTTTCGCAGCGCGCCGTCTTCGACGACGCGCTGGTGCTGCTCGAGCTCATGAGCGGCCTCGAGAGCCAGGACGACGGCGAGCTCGAGCAGTGGCGCAGGCTGGTCAGGAAGAAGGCCCGCAAGCCGGCCCGGCCGTCGAAGCGGCGTCCGAGACGGCGCCGCCGGCGACGCCGCAAGCGTAGGTGAGATCACCGCCGTCCCGGCGCTCGAGTGTGAAAGAATCGACAAGCAGACGCGTTCCGAGTCCGATGCCCGCCCGCCGAAGATTCCAGCAGTCAGCCCTCGGCAAGAAGGTGATCATGGCGATCTCCGGGATCGTCCTGTTCGGCTTCGTCCTGACCCACATGCTGGGCAACCTGAAGCTCTACCAGGGCGCCGAGAAGCTCAACGCCTACGCCGAGTGGCTGCGCGAGATGGGCGCACCGGTGCTGCCTCACGGCGGCGCGCTCTGGTTGCTCCGAGCCGGCCTGATCGCCGCCGTCGTCCTGCACGTGGTGTCGGCCTACCAGCTCACCCGGATCAGCCAGCGGGCCCGGCCGGTGGCCTACAAGCGCCGCCGAACGCTCGAAGCGACCTACGCCTCGCGCACGATGCGCTGGGGCGGAGTCATCATCCTGCTCTTCGTTCTCTACCATCTGGCGCACCTGACGTGGGGCAGCGTCCACCCCGATTTCGTCCACGGCGACGTCTACAACAACGTGGTGGTCGGCTTCGGCGTCTGGTGGGTGAGCGCGCTCTACGGCGTTGCCCAGCTGGCGCTGGGCTTCCACCTCTACCACGGCCTATGGAGCATGTTCCAGACTCTCGGCGTCGCGGTCAACGGCGATCGCGACTGGCGGCGAGGCCTCGCCGCGGCGTTCGCCTGGATCGTGACCGTCGGCAATCTCTCGTTTCCGATCGCGGTCCTCACGGGCGTGGTCGCATGAACTCGATCGGCGGCTGACCTCATGCAACTCGACGCCAAGATCCCCGACGGTCCCATCCAGGCGAAGTGGGACCGGCACCGCTTCGAAATGAGCCTCGTGAACCCCGCCAACAAGCGGCGGTTCGAGATCCTGGTCATCGGCTCGGGCCTGGCGGGAGGGGCGGCCGCGGCGGCGCTGGGAGAGCTCGGCTATCACGTCAAGTGCTTCTGCTATCAGGACAGCGCGCGCCGCGCCCACTCGATCGCGGCGCAGGGCGGCATCAACGCGGCCAAGAACTACCAGAACGACGGCGACAGCATCTGGCGGCTGTTCTACGACACCGTCAAGGGCGGCGACTACCGCTCGCGCGAGGCGAACGTCTACCGGCTCGCCCAGGTGAGCGTCAACATCATCGACCAGTGCGTGGCGCAGGGCGTGCCGTTCGCGCGCGAGTACGGCGGCCTGCTCGCCAACCGCTCGTTCGGCGGCGCCCAGGTCTCGCGCACCTTCTACGCTCGCGGCCAGACCGGCCAGCAGCTCCTGCTCGGCACCTATCAGTCGCTGGCGCGCCAGATCGCGACCGGCCAGGTCGAGATGTTCCCGCGCACCGAGATGCTCGACGTGGTGGTCGATGAGGGCCGGGCGCGCGGCATCGTGACCCGCGACATGGTCACCGGCGAGATCCGGTCGTGGAGCGCCGACGCGGTGGTGCTCGCCACCGGCGGCTACAGCAACGTGTTCTTCCTGTCGACCAACGCCAAGGGGTGCAACGCCACCGCCATCTGGCGCGCGCACCGCCGGGGCGCCCTGTTCGCCAACCCCTGCTTCACCCAGATCCACCCGACCTGCATCCCGCAGCACGGCGACTACCAGTCGAAGCTCACCCTGATGAGCGAGTCGCTGCGCAACGACGGCAGGATCTGGGTGCCGAAGGACCCGGCCGAGAGCCGGTCGGCCACCGACATCCCGGAGGAGGACCGCGACTACTACCTGGAGCGCCGCTACCCGGCGTTCGGCAACCTGGTGCCGCGCGACATCGCCTCGCGGGCGGCGAAAGCGGTGTGCGACGAAGGGCTGGGCGTCGGCCACGGCGGCCGCGGCGTCTATCTCGACTTCTCCGACGCGATCGGCCGCCTCGGCAAGGCCGCGATCGAGAGCAAGTACGGCAACCTGTTCGAGATGTACGAGCGCATCACCGGCGAGAACCCGTACCAGGTGCCGATGCGGATCTACCCGGCGCCCCACTACACGATGGGCGGGCTGTGGGTCGACTACAACCTGATGACCACCATCGAGGGCCTCTACGCCACCGGCGAGGCGAACTTCTCCGACCACGGCGCCAACCGGCTCGGCGCCAGCGCCCTGATGCAGGGCCTGGCCGACGGCTATTTCGTCCTGCCGTACACGATCGGCGACTACCTGGCCCGCCACATGGGCGAAAAACCGCTGCCGACCGACAGCGCACCGTTCCAGGCGGTCGAGGCGGAGGTCGCCGAGCGCATCGACAAGCTGCTGTCGATCGACGGCTCCCGTACCGTCGACTCCCTGCACCGCGAGCTCGGCCAGGTGTGCATCGACCACTGCGGAATGTCGCGCAACGCCGAGGGGCTGACCGGGGCGATCGAGCGCATCGCTCAGCTTCGCGAGGAGTACTGGACGAATCTCAAGCTCGTGGGGGCGAACGCCGAGCTCAACCAGACGCTCGAGAAGGCCGGCCGGGTGGCCGACTACTTCGAGCTCGCCGAGCTCATGTGCCGCGACGCGCTGATGCGCGAGGAGTCCTGCGGCACGCACTTCCGCGAGGAGTACCACACGGAAGAGGGCGAAGCGCTCAGGAACGACGACGAGTTCGCGTTCGTGGCCGCGTGGGAGTCGAAGGGGCCTGGCCAGCCGCCGGTCATGCATCGCGAGGAGCTCGATTTTCCCAACGTGCCGCTGACCCAGAGGAGCTACAAGTGATGCGCCTGACGCTCCAGATCTGGCGGCAGCGCGACACCGACTCGCCCGGAGCGTTCGCCACCTACGACGTCGAAGCCAGCCCCGACATGTCGTTTCTCGAGATGCTGGACGTCCTCAACGAGACCCTGATCGAGGCGGGGGACGACCCGGTGGCGTTCGAGCACGACTGCCGCGAGGGCATCTGCGGCTCGTGCAGCTTGATGATCAACGGCAGCGCGCACGGTCCCGAGCGCGGGACCGCCACCTGCCAGCTACACATGCGGAAGTTCGCGGACGGCGACACCATCCGCATCGAGCCCTGGCGCTCGGCAGCCTTCCCGATCCTCAAGGACCTGATCGTCGACCGGGCCAGCTTCGACCGGATCATCCAGGCCGGCGGCTTCATCTCGATCAACACCGGCAGCGCCCCGGACGCCAACCTGATGCCGATTCCGCGCGCCACGGCGGAGCGCGCCATGGACGCGGCCGAGTGCATCGGCTGCGGCGCTTGCGTCGCGCAGTGCCCCAACGGCGCGGCCCAGCTGTTCACCGCCGCCAAGATCTCCCACCTCGGGCTCCTGCCCCAGGGACAGCCGGAGCGGGATCAGCGCGTGCTCAGGATGGTCGAGGAGATGGAGGCGGCGTTCGGGTCGTGCACGAACTTCGGCGAGTGCGAGGTCGCCTGCCCGAAGGAGATCTCGATCGAGTTCATCGCCCGCATGAACCGCGACTACCTCAAGGCGCGGTTGCGCCGAGGCTAGCCTGGCCTAGGCCGTCTTGCGCTCGCGGACGAGGCCGCTTTCGACCAGCCGGGCGGTGAGGGCGGCCAGGCAGCGCTCGATGACCTTGTAGATGCTCGACCGCCGGTAGCCCATGCGATCCGCCGCTTCGACCGGCGTGCAGCCGAGCCCGTAGCGCAGCTGCAGGAGCGAGCGGCACTTCGACGACAGGGTGGCGATCGCGCTGCGCAGGTCGGAGCGCAGGTCGATGTCGTCCTGGGCCGGGCCCTCCGCCTGCGCCACCGACTCGAGAATCGCGGTGTCGACCGCCGTGTAGAGCCGCCGTCGGCGTGTCCGCCAGTAGACCAGACAGCGCATGCGCAGCGTCCCCAGCAGCCACGGCTCGGTGTGCCGGATGGTCGCCTGCTTGTGCAGGTAGACCACGAAGGTCTCCTGCAGGAGGTCTTCCGCGTCCGCCGGCGGAATCCGGTAGCGGGCGAAGATCCGGCGGGCCTTGGGCTTGAAGCCCTCGACCACGCTGTCCAGGGCTTCTATGCTGCCGGGGCTGTTCGCGGTTGGCATGTCAGGCACCAGAATCTACCATCCCGCCGCGCCGCAGGTCCACCATGCGCCGGCGTCAGGCTAGTCGAAGATTCTCAGGAAGAGAGCGAAGAGCCTCTTGACGAACGGCGTCAGCTTGCCGCGCCGCCAGGCGTCGCCGGCCTTCTTGACGACCTCGGCCTGGGTCGGGTAGGGATGGATGACCCCCGAGATCTTGCCCAGCCCGATGCCGGTGGTGATCGCCAGCGACAGCTCGCCGATCATCTCGCCGGCGTGATCGGCCACCAGCGTCGCCCCCAGGATCCGGTCGGAGCCCTTCTCGACGTGCAGGCGCAAGAAGCCCTCGTCGGCGCCGTCGAGCACCGCGCGGTCCACCTCCGACAGCCGCAGCGTCGAGGTATCGACCTCGTGCCCCCGCTCGATCGCCTCCTGCTCGTAGAGACCGACGTGGGCGATCTCGGGGCTGGTGTAGGTGCACCAGGGCACGACCAGCTTGCTGGCGCGGGCGCGGCCGAAGAAGAGCGAGTTCTGGATCGCGACGCGCGCCAGCGCGTCGGCCATGTGGGTGAACTTGTACTGGCTGGCCACGTCGCCGACCGCGAAGATCCGCTTGTTCGAGGTTCGCAGGCGGTCGTCGACCGTGACGCCCTGCTTGGTGAACTCGACGCCCGCGGCCTCGAGGCCGATGCCGTCCACGTTGGGGGCGCGGCCGATCGCGACCAGCAGCTCGTCGACCGGGGTTTCGAGGCGCTCGCCGTCCTTTTCGAAGCGCACGACCTTGACCCCGCCGTCGACCGCCACCTCGTTCACCTTGACGCCGCAGCGCAGATCGACGCCGTCCCGGATCAGGGCGCTCTGCACGATCTCGGCGGCGTCGCGGTCCTCCCGGGGCAGCACGTGAGGCGCCATGTCGAAGAGCGACACCCGGCTGCCGAAGCGCGCGAACGACTGCGCCAGCTCGCAGCCGATCGGTCCGCCCCCGATGACGCCGAGGCGCTCGGGCAGCTCGGTGAGCGTGAAGACGGTCTCGTTGGTCAGGTAGCAGCCCTCCGCGCAGCCCGCGATCGGCGGCACGAACGGATGGGCGCCGGTGGCGACGATCGCCCGGCGAAAGGCCAGCCGCCGGCCGCCGACCTCGACCGCGTCGGGAGCCACGAAGCGGCCCTCGCCGATGAAGACGTCGACTCCGAGGTCCCGGAAG
>JBFGLX010000157.1:0-7813 GCA_041575955.1 Thermoanaerobaculia bacterium | reverse complement strand
TCGCCCTCCTCGAGGCCGTCGAGCACCTCCGCGTAGCCGCCGCCCTCGTGGCCGAGGGTGACCGCGCGCGGCGCGAACCGCCCATCGCCCAGGTCGACCACGACCACGTTGCGCTCCCCGGTGCGCAGGATGGCGAGGGCCGGGACGGTCAGCGCCGAGCTCGCCGCCACCGGGTGGAACGTCACGGTGGCGAACATGCCGGGGCGGAAGCGGCCGGCGGGGTTGGGCACTCCGAGCTTCACGCGCAGGGTGCGCGTCTTCTCCGAGAACTCGGGCTCGATGAAGCGCACCCGGCCGGCGAAGGTCTCGCCCGGGAAGTAGGTGAAGGTGACGTCGGCGGCGGTGCCCTCGCGAATCCACGCCACCTGGTCCTCGAACACCTCGACCGACAGCCAGAGCGTCGACAGGTCGGCGATGTGGTACACCTCCATGCCGGCGCGCACGGCCATGCCCTCGAGTCCGGGCAGCCGCTTCATGACCACGCCGCCGGCCGGCGCCACGACCTTGAGCGTCCGGAAGATCTCGCCGGTCTCGACCAGCTTGTCGATCTGCTCGGGCGCGATGTCCCAGTACGAGAGCCGCGTGCGCGCCGCGTCGACCAGCGCCTCGGCCCGGCGGCGGGCGTCCGCCTCTTCGCTCTCGAACTTGGCGGCGTACTCCAGGGCCGAGAGCAGCTCCTGCTCGGTCTGGATGAGCTCCGGCGAGTAGATCTCGAACAGCGGCTGGCCGCGTCGCACCGGCTCGCCGATGTAGTTGACGTAGACCTTCTCCACCCAGCCGTCGTACTTGGTGGTCACCGTGACCATCCGCTCCTGGTCGTACTCGAGGTAGCCGACCGTGCGGATCTCGCGCGTGAGATCGCGGCGCGCGGCCACGACGCTCTGGATGTTCATGTTCTGGACGACCACCGGATCGATCGTCACCGTGGAGCCTGCGCCGGTCGCGCGCTTCGCTTCGTCGGCGTAGACCGGCAGGTAGTCCATGCCCATCTCGTCCTGGGCCGGCACCGGCGAGGTGATCGTCGGATCCATCGGGTTGCGGTAGAAGAGAACCTCGCGCTCGCCGCCGGACCCGGAGGCGGCTTCATCGGCGTACACCGGCAGGTACTCCATCCCCATCTCGTCCTGGGCCGGCACCGGCGAGGTGATCGTCGGATCCATCGGGTTGCGGTAGAAGAGAACTTCCCGCTCAGCGTCCGTCACGGTCGTGGTCGGCCCGGTGTGATAGCCGACGGCGTGCTGCAGCCAGCCATCGACCGGATGAATCCCGAGCGGATCGAAGAACAGGAGGTAGAAGAGGGCGAAGCTGGATGCTACCCACGCCAGCGGATGCAGCCGGCGCGGCTTCAGGGTCGGTGTTCTCGTGTCGGTCATCGCAATTACTCCATCAATCCGAGCGGCTCGCCCACCGCGCCTTCGAGCATGGCGAGTCCGACGAGGTAATCGGTCTTGGCCCGGGCGGCCGCCGTCGTGGCCTCGAACAAGATGTGCTCGGCGTCGAGCAGATCGAGCGCGTTGAGGGTGCCGGCGACGTAGCCCGCCTGCGCCGACTCGAGCGCCTCTTCGGCCTGGACGATCAAGAGATCTTCGACCAGGCGGAGCTGGCGCCAGGCGAGCGGCAGTCGCTGCGCCATGTCCCCGATCGCCGACTCGATCGACAGCATCAAGTCGGCCTTGGCGCTCGCCGCCGCGACCTGCAGCTCGACCGCCTGCTCGACGCCCGCGGACAGCCGGCCGCGCCAGACCGGGATGCGGATGCCGCCGCGGATGCCGAGGATGTCGTCGCCGTTGCCCGGGGGCGGCATGAGCCGGCCGGCCGCGTCGTCGCGAGGGTCGACCAGCGTATAGGTCAGCCCGACGGTGAAGTCCGGCCGGAAGGCCATCTTGGCCACCTTCTCGAGGGTCTCGGCGCGCGCGATCTGCGCCTCCGCCGCGTAGAGCTCGCGCCGGCCCGTCCTGGCCCTCTCGATCAGCGCGTCCGTGGCCAGCTCGGTCTGGGCGACCTTCTCCGGCAGCGCGGCGCGCTCGATCGGCGTCGACACGGGTCGGTCTCTGAGCCGGTTGACCTGGGCAGCGAGCTTCAGGCGCCGCGCTTCGAGATCGAGCAGCTCGCGCTCGACCCGGGTGATCTCGGCCTGGAGCTTCACCACCGCCTGGGCCGGGCCCACTCCGGTGGCGTATCTCGCCCGCGAGATCTGCTCGTGTTGCACCAGGTGCTCGCGGAAGGTCGCGATGATCTCTTCCTGGCGGTCGAGGAACAACAGCTCGTAGTAGAGCCGCCGGACCTCGGTCACCAGGCTCACCCGGTCGGCCTTGATCTGTTCCTCCACGGCCCGCGCCGCGAGCAGGGCCGCCTCCTGCTTCAGGCCGAGCTTGCCCGACCAGGGGAGCGCCTGCGACACCCCGACGGTCAGCTTCTGCGGCCCGACGCGGGTTTCGGGCGAGAGCGGGAAGGCGATCACTTCGGCCATGGGATCGGGAAGCGCGCGCGCCTGGGGGGCCTCAAGCAGGACCGCTCGATGCCGCGCCGCCGCCGCGGCGAGGCCCGGATTGCGCACCAGCGCCTCCTGGGCCAGCGTTCTCAAGGCCGGATCCGAGGCCGCCAGCATGAGCCGGTCGGCGGGGCCGCCGGCTTGCGCGGCGTCTCCGATGTCGGTTGTCGATGCCCCTGGTGCGGCTGCCATCAGCAGGCCCGCGAGCAAGAGGCGAGTTGCTCTCAATCTCATCTGACTCCTCCGAAGGAACGTGTTGAGCCCGGCCGCCTTCCACGGGAAGACGACCCGTCACGACCCGCTTCAGAGGAGGATCAGAGCAGGAGCGCCGAGAAGAGCCGGTAAGGCGCAGGGCCCGGAGGCGGCGACCGATCCGGCAACAGACGTCGAGCTGCCTCCACGTCGGATGAGCACGGGGTGGCCCAGCAGCCGGCCGCCGGCGACCCCGCGATCTCATCGAGCCGGTTCAGAACGACCTCGGTGGCCGCACCGACCGCGCCCGGATCGCAGCAGCTCATCGAAAGCGCGATCGCGTCCCAGCAGCTCTCCATGTCGTGAGGCGCCGCCATCGCGCACGACTCCATCGGCTGCCCCGGCTCCCCCGGCATCCCGCAGAGGGCCACCATGGGGGCGGTCAGAGCCAGAAGGCTCACGGCGATCCAGGCAACGCGGCTCACGCCACTCATCCTCCCCATGGTGCCTCGCCGAATCCCAGGTGTCAAGGACACGGACCGCCACTCGCTAGGGCTCGAGCTCTCTCCACGATCGGACCGTCAGACCCGGCGGCTTGTCCGCGTGCGGGGGATGCAGATCGCCCTCCACGACGATGCGCGAGCCGGCCGGGAGTCTCGACGCTCGCAGCGCGTCGAGCTCCTCTCCGCCGGTCAGAACCAGGAGACCCGGCGCGGTGGGCAGGCTCAAGGCCGGGAGATCCTCGTACGCCGCTAGAGTCCCCGCCGCTCGGAGCCGCAGTGGACCGGGGCCGAATCCGGCGTCTCTGACGGCACGAGTGACCCTGGCCGGGTCGAACCCCTCACCCGGTTTCGCTTCGATCACCGCCTGACCTCCCTCGAAATCGACCTCCACGTGACCGACGCCTTCCAGGCGCCGCAGGGCCTTTTCGGCCGCATGCGCTCACAACGGTCACGTCATGCCGTCGATTCGCAGGTGAGCCTGCTCGATCTGGGCCAGGGCGGCGCCGGCGCCGAGAAACGAGGCCAGACCGGCGATCGCAATGAGGGAGAACAACTTGTCCGAGCGCGTCATGACAGGACTCCTCAGAAAAGCCAGCGCATGCCCAGAATCGCGCTCACCTTCGGTTTGGGCCGGGCAGCGCCCAGATCCTGGGCAATGGGGATGGGTAGCGACGCCTCCAGCACCAGACGCCGGCTGACGATGTACTCGACGCCTGGAGAAAGAAAGAGCACCTCGCCGCCGGTCGTCGGAACGGCGATGCCGCTCCGCCGGGTCTCGTCCGCCGACTCGCCATTCAGCTCGAGGACCAGAAGGACCATCGGAATCCCCAGCCCTCCACGCGGCCGGACACGACGCAGGTAAGCGAGATCGAAACGGCGGCGCTGCCCGGCTCGAAGCTCGTCGTTCCCGGAACCGGACGACGTGACCTGAACGTCGGCGATCCACCAGTCGGGATCCCGGACGTGTGAGAAGACGAGCCCAGCCACGAGATCGGTCGAGCCGGTGCCCGCAACGCCCCCGGTCGGGAGCTTGAGGCCCAGCTCCGGCGCGAGCCGCGTGTAGCCCCCCGGCACGTTCCGCCGGATCACGTCGTAGCGAGCGAAGACCGAAGCGTCGCCGGCACCGGTAGTCGAGGTCTCGGACCCGCCTCCGGCGGCGGTCCGCTCCGTCCGCACCACTGGGACCACCAGGCTCAGACTGGTGTGCGGACGCACGCCCCAGACCAGGGCGTTGACGCTCCTGAGCGTGGTCAGCTGGCCGCCGCCGCTCGGCTCTTCGAAAGTATCGAGACGGAGCACCGATCGCACGAGCAGACCCTCGTTGAAGAGCGTCCGTCCCGAGGGGGCCACGATCTGCGCCTTCGAACCGGCCGCCGCGCTCAGGACCATCGCCAGCAACAGAAGCGCGGCCAGCCGATCACCGCGAGTGGCGACCCTCTCTAGCGAGTTACTCATTACGACTGGTCTCCACCGGCCTCGAGAGCTTCGAAATCGGGCATTCTCCAATCGGTCCCTCGTCCCGGCAGGCTTGCGGCCAGATTGGCGAGAGCTCGCCGCAGAACTATAGACCCTGTACCGAAGTACAGAGGCAAGCCCTGTTTGCGACTAGCCCTTGCACTCAACGATCCGCCTCTTCGCTGGCCAGTCTCGCCTCCCGGCGCTTCCACAGCGCGAAGATCGCCGGGTAGATGACGAGCTGGAGGGCAAACGAGCTGATCAGCCCACCCACCATGGGCGCCGCGATCCGCTTCATGACGTCGGCGCCGGTGCCGGTCGACCACATCACGGGCACCAAACCGATCATCGTGGTCGCCACGGCCATCAGCTTGGGTCGGATGCGCCGGGCCGCGCCCTCGACGATCGATTCGCGGAGATCCTCGAACGACCGCAACCGCCCCTCGGCCTGCCACCGCTCGAAGGCGAGCTTCAGATAGAGCAGCATGATCAGCCCGGTCTCGGCGTCGAGACCGGCCAGGGCGATGAGCCCCACCCACACCGCGATCGACATGTTGTAGTCCAGCGCCCATAGCAGCCAAACGGCCCCGATCAGGGAGAACGGAACGGCGAGCAGGACGATCGCGGTCTCGGCGAGCGAGCGGGTATGAAAGTAGAGCAGGAAGACGACGAGGAGCAACGTCACGGGCACGACCACCTTCAGCCGCTCCCTGGCCCTCTGGAGGTACTTGAATTGCCCCGCCCACTCGAGCCGGACGCCTGGGGGCAGCTCGACGGCAGCCGCGACGGCTCGCTGGGCCTCCGCGACGTAGTCGGCGATGGCGCGTCCGGCGGGATCGACGAACACGAAGCCGACGAGCTTGCCGTCCTCGCTCCGGATCATCGGCGCCCCGGTGACGAATTCGAGCCGGGCCAGCTGGCCGAGCGGCACCTGGGCGCCGCTCGGCGTCGGCACCAGCACCCGGCGCAAGGCCTCGGGGTTGTCGCGGAAGTCTCGCGCATAGCGGACGGTGATCGGGTAACGCTCGCGGCCCTCGATGGTCTCGGAGACGGTCATGCCGCCAATCGCGGTCATGACGATCTCGTTGACATCGGCTATCGACAGCCCGTAGCGGGCGGCCTCCCGGCGATCGACCTCGAAATCGGCAAAGAAGCCGCCGGTCGAGCGCTCGGCAAAAGCGCTTCGAGTGCCTGGCACGTCGACGACCGCCCGCTCGATGGCGACCGCGGTGGCCTCGATCTGCTCGAGGCTGTCGCCATAGACCTTGATCCCGAGCTGGCTGCGGATGCCGGTGGAGAGCATCTCGGTGCGGGTCTGGATCGGCATCCACCAGACGTTGGGCATGCCGGGATAGCGCAGCTCGCCGTCCATCTCGGCCAGCAGCCCGTCCCAGGTCACGCCCGAGCGCCACTCCTCCCTGGGTTTCAAGACCACGATCGTCTCGACCATCCCGATCGGCGCCGGATCGGTCGCGGAATCGGCCCGGCCGATCTTCCCGAACACGCTGGCCACCTCGGGGAAACGCCGCAGCCGACGGTCCATGTTCTGCAGGATCTGCGACGCCTCGCCGATCGACATTCCCGGCGGCGCGGTCGGCATGTAGAGGATGACGCCTTCGTTCAGGGGCGGCATGAACTCGCTGCCGAGCTCGAGGTAGGCCGGCACGGTGACCGCCATCAACACGAGGGCGAGCGCGATGGCGCTCTTGCGGAAGCGCACGGCGAGCCGCACGACCGGCGTATACGCCGCCACCAGCCAGCGATTCAAAGGGTTCCTGTGCTCGCCGCGGATGCGGCCGCGGATGAACAGCGCCGCCAGCGCCGGCGTCAGGGTCACCGCCAGGATCGCGGCGAAGCCCATCGAATAGGTCTTGGTGAACGCCAGCGGCCTGAAGAGCCGGCCCTCGACGGCCTGAAGGGTAAACACCGGCATGAACGAGACGGTGATGATCAGGAGCGAGAAGAAGATGGACGGACCGACCTCCTGCATGGCCCCGATCACGATCTCGAGCCGCCTCGCGCTTCCTCCCTGGCCGTCCCAGACCTCGAGCTTCTTGTGGATGTTCTCGATGATGATGATCGCGGCGTCGACCATCGCGCCGATGGCCACCGCGATGCCGCCCAGCGACATGATGTTGATGGTCAGGCCCTGGTAGTACATCGGAATAAAGGCCAGGAGCACTCCCAGCGGCAGCGTGATGATCGGCACGAGAGCGCTGCGGGCGTGCAGGAGAAAGACGAAGATGACCAGCGAGACGACGATCATCTCCTCGGTCAGGGTCTTTTTCAACGTGGCGATCGAGGCCTCGATCAATCCCGAGCGGTCGTAGGTGATGACGATCTCGACGCCCTCGGGGAGGGTCTTCCGGATCTCGGCCAGGCGCTCCTTGACCGCCCGGATCACGTCGAGGGCGTTCTCGCCGTAACGCATGATCACGATGCCCCCGACCACCTCGCCCCGGCCGTCGAGCTCGGCGACGCCGCGGCGGAGCTCCGGGCCGAGCTTCACCTCGGCGACGTCCTTGACGTAGACCGGAGCGCCCTGGTCGTTGACCGCCAGCGGCGCCAGCTCGAGATCTTCCAGCGACCCGACGTACCCCTTGCCGCGGATCATCTGCTCGTGTCCGGCGATCTCCAGCACCCGTCCGCCCACCTGCTGGTTGGCCTCTCGAACCGCCTGCACCACCCGTCGAATCGGAATGTCGTAGGCCGAGAGCTTGTTCGGGTCGAGAAGCACCTGGTACTCCTTCACGAAGCCGCCGACCGAGGCGACCTCCGCCACACCCGGGACGCTCTCCAGCGCATAGCGGAGATTCCAGTCCTGGAGGCTGCGCAGCTCCTGGAGGTCGAGCCCGCCGGTGTCGTCGATCAGGGCGTACTGGAAGACCCAGCCCACCCCGGTAGCGTCGGGGCCGAGCGTCGGAGTCACGCCCGCCGGCAGCTGCGCCTGCGCTTCGTTGAGATACTCGAGCACCCGCGAGCGCGCCCAGTACATGTCGGTACCGTCCTCGAAGACGACGTAGACGAACGAGTGGCCGAACGAGGAGTCGCCGCGCACGAACTTCACCTTCGGCGCCGCGATCAGCGAGCTCTGGATCGGATAGGTGATCTGGTCCTCGACGATGTCGGGACTCTGGCCGGGCCACTCGGTGAAGACGATGACCTGGACGTC